>CAYGQI010000034.1:4538-12995 GCA_964351925.1 uncultured Anaerolineales bacterium
TTCTCCTATCTGCTCGGCCGTATAGCCCATGCTGATAATGAGGGGTAGCCCTGTCCGCTTGGCCTGGGCGTACTCCTTCTCGATATACTGCTCTGGCGGCAACTCTGACCAAAGCTCGGTGTTGAGCATGGAGCCTCTACCGAACTGGGCCATACACGGCTCCGGTACCACCGCGGCAGTCGTGGAGATGGTCTTGGCCACGATTCCCCCGGCACCGCCCTCGGCGCAGGCCACCATGGCGTCACCATTCCAGGTGGGCGGACCAGCAGCGGGGAGGACGGGATTCTTGAACTGAATGCCGCAGATCTCAACGCGCAGGTCTGCCATTCCGGTCACTCCTCTTCTCTGGTAACTTCGACGGCCGCTGCGGCGATGGCCCAGCTTACCAGACCCCAGGTGCCCGCCGAAATCACGACGGCCAGAAAAAGGGAGAGCAGCGAGCGCGACGTATACTCAGGGCGGAAAACCCACCCCGCCAGAGCCATCAGTCCTGCGATGATGGCGAAGATCACGCCGATCTTCACCGGTACGCCGAGCCGTTTGTACAATCCACGCAAGCGGGTCATCGTTCTCTCCGTCGGGTTAGTCTTCTCCATGGGTCGGCTCTACATCCTCGCCCAGAGCTTCTGGGCCAATTCCCTGGAGCGAGCGCATACGGCTTCTTCGTCCATAGTCAGCAGTTGGCGGTCCCGCATCAGCACCTTGCCGCCCACAATGGTGGTACTCACCTGTCCGCCATCCATGCCGAAGATGAGGTGCCAGGGCAGGTTTCCAGCGTCCATGGGCGTGGTGGGCACATAGTCCAGCAGGATCACGTCGGCGTACGCACCAACCGACAGTTCCCCCAGAGGGGCGTCGAAGAACAGATTGGCGATGCGTGCGTTGTTCTTGAACCCCATCTCCAGCACCAGGTCGGCCCCCATCACCCGAGGGTCTTGCTGAGCTAGCTTGTGCACCAGGTAGGCCGCCTTCATCTCCGTGAACATGTTGTTGGAGAAACCATCGTTGCCCAGTCCCACGTTGACACCCCGCCGCAGCATTCGCAGGACATCGGCCACACCGACGGCGTTGTTCATATTGGAGCGCGGATTGTGAGCCACGTTAGTCCCCGTCTCGCGCAGGGTGTCTGTTTCGAAGGCGTCGATGTGGACGCAGTGGGCAGCGATGGTCTTGGGTCCCAGGATCCCTGCCTTCTCCAGCCGCTCCACCACGCGTAGCCCGTACTTCTTGAGGCTATCATTCACGTCGGCCTTGTCCTCGGCCACGTGCAGGTGAAATCCTGCGTTCAGTTCCTTGGCCATCTCCACGGCCTGCTGGAGTGTGTCGTCGGAGAGCGTGAGGGAGGCGTGGAGGCCAAAGGCGCCAGCCAATCGTTCACCTTGAACTTGCTTGATGAACCTCCGGTTCTCTTGCAGCCCTTGCTGAGCGATCTCCTCGCCGTCCCTGTCGGAGACCTCGTAGCAGAGGCAGGCGCGCAGCCCCGACTCATCGACAGCTTCGGCAATGGTCTCTAGGGACCCCGCAACCGCGTGGGGGCTGGCGTGATGGTCGATGAGAGTGGTGGTGCCGTGCCTGATGGCGTCTATGAGACAGACCAGTGCGCTGGAACGAACGGCATCTGGATTCAGAGCTTTGTCGAGTCTCCACCAGAGGTATTCCAGGATCTGGGGGAAGTTGGCGGGTGCCTCGGTCTTGAGGGCCATGCCGCGGGCGAAGGCGCCGTAGAAATGGGTGTGGGCACAGATCATGCCCGGCATAGCTAGCTGTCCTTGAGCATCCAGCGTCTCCTCATCGGGAAACTGGTGGCGCAACTCCCGCGCGAGTCCCACCGCCGCAATACGGTCGTCCTTGATGAGCAGAGCTCCGTCGGGAATGAGTTCGTTCTTCGCTCCGAAGGTTGCCAGTGTGCCGTTGGTGATCAACATGTTGTGATTCTCCCCAGAGCGGGCCAGCGTAGCCTTTCAGCAGGGCCACGGTCCACCTGCGCGGCCACGGTGTGCCAAGAGCCGGCTACATCTTAGCCTGGATGTTCCGGAAAATCAAGGTTGCCTCTCTCCAGGCAGCTCAGCAACAGGGGGAGGAGACCCGGGCTGAGATCGAGTTTCGTGAGATCCCCTTTCGATACCCAGCGAGCGTCTTCCACGTCGGACCCCACCCTCAGTTCACCGCTCACATAGCGGGCGATCACGTCCACCAGGACGTAGTGGAACCGTATGCGCCCTGCTATGTCTCGCACGATAGCATCTCTGACTTCGATCACATCACCCGCTTCGATCTCCACGCCGCATTCTTCCATCACCTCGCGACCAGCGGCCTCGCGGATAGTCTCTCCCAACTCCATCACCCCGCCCGGGATGCTCCACTTGCCTCTGCTGGGCTCCTGTCCCCGGAGAACCAGCAGGACCTTGTCTCCGTTGAATACGACCGCCCCCACTGATGGCAGGGGCGCAGCGGGGTATTCTCTGCGCATCGTTTGTCACCTGTCTAACGAGGGGTACGCCCAGGGCCACTAAGACATGGCACCATGGCCCTGTTGGGCTGGCCTGAAATCCTCGACCTTCAACTGTAGCTGCTCTTCGTTGCGGTAGGTGCGCACCTGGGGTGTGTAGACCACATCGATGAGTGGAGCCACGTCCTGGAGGTAGTCGCCCATGCCGAAGGCTATCCCATCCCAGAGGAAGTTTCCATCGCTCAGAGAGAACTTGAGATGTCTATCACCCACCAACCTGCTGTCACGGACTTCGACGCCAGGGCTGAGCAACAGCGGTTCCGGATTCCCTGCACCAAGAGGCTCCAACTGTAGGAACAGGGAGAAGTGCTCTGGCTTCAATTCGTTGAGCGGGATCTGTGCATCGATGTTCAGGGTGGGACGCAATTCCGTGCCTGCCAGGCGCTCAGCAGCGATCTGGGATAGCTTCGTTCTGACGGCCAGGAGGTTCTCGTTGATCGCCGTGAACCCGGCCGCCTTGGCGTGCCCACCGTGCCTCTTCAAGAGGGAGGCGCATTCGTCCAGCGCTGCCGTGATGTCGAACTCGTCAACGCTGCGCGCCGAGCTGACGCTCAGCTCTTTTCCCATCTTGGTGACGATCACAGGGCGATAGAACTCCTCGCATAGCCGCTGGGCCACGAGACCCAATACCCCCTCATGGTAGTCGGCCGCCGCGGCGTAGAGCACGGGCTCGTCCTCTTGTTCCGAGACCTGGACCCGCGCCGCTTCCAGAGTGGACACGGTGGTCTCGCGGCGGACGCGGTTCATCTCCTCCAAAGTCCGCGCCAACTCCCTGGCGTGGGAGGGGGATGCCGCGGTAAGTAGCTGGAAGCTGAGCATGGCGTGGTCCATGCGTCCAGCCGCGTTGAGACGAGGCCCCAGGACGTAGCCTATGGTGGCGGCGGTAACCCTATCAGGTGACACGTCGGCCTCTTCCATCATGGCCTTGACTCCGGGGCGCTGGGCGCGGGCCAGCTGGGCGAGTCCCTTCTTGACCAGGCTCCGGTTCTCGTCTACGAGAGGGGAAAGGTCAGCGACGGTGCCGAGCGCCACCAGATCCAGCAGGCGCTCTTCCTCCAGGGAAGTGCTCTCCGAGGACAGTGGAAGCTGGCCGTTGACCAACAGCAGTGCCTGAGCCAGCTTGAAGGCAATGCCTGCACCCGATAGCCCCTTGAACGGGTAGGGGCAATCCTCTCGCCTGGTGTTGATCACGGCAAGGGCCGCCGGCAGTTCGTTCTTGAGGGAATGGTGATCCGTGACTATGACGTCAATCCCCAGGTTACGCGCCCTCTCCACCTCGCTGATGGCGCGTGCGCCGCAGTCAACTGTAATGAGCAGGGTCACTCCCTGTCTGGCCAGCGTCCTGATGGCACCTTCATGGAGCCCATAGCCCTCGTCGACTCGATGCGGTATGTATGGCGTCACCCGCGCCCCGAGGCTGGAGAGGGTCTCAGTCAGGAGCACTGTGCCAGTCACCCCGTCCGCGTCGAAATCGCCGTATACCGCCGTCAGTTCCCCTTTGCGGATGGCCTGACGGACCCTGGTCACCGCATCGGCCACGCCCTTGATCTTGAAGGGGTCTGTGCTTTCGCACTCGCCGTTCAGGAACCGGCGCATCTCTTGGGCAGTTGTGACGCCTCGATTGTGCATACACTGCACCAGTAGCGGAGGGATGTCAGGGAGTGCGGCGAGGAAGGACCTCGGCAGTGAGGGATAGACGTGCCACTTCGCTCTCTTGCCCGTCAAGCGATGCCTCCTGCTGTTCGTTGAGGCCACGGATGAAAAGAGCGAGGAGTCAACAGTCTCGCCCTTCCCTGTGCGGTGACAGGTTCCCACAGAGTGCTGTGCCGCAGCGACGCCGACGCTGGGGCGCTCCAGGCTATTCTATCACCTCTTGTTTGGATGTCAAGTCTTGAAGTGGCAATGCAGCTGTGCTAGAATGGTCAACTAGCGAGGCTACTGATGCGAGAGAGGCTGGTTTTCATGGGGACGCCCCCCTTCGCCGTTCCTTCTCTGGAGGCGCTGGTCAGGGAGTATGAGGTGGTGGGCGTCTTCACTCAGCCCGACAGGCCCGCCAGGCGAGGTCGCCGACTCACTCCCTCCGCCGTGAAGGAAGCGGCCGTGGGATGGGGATTGCCAGTGCTCCAGCCTGAGTCATTGCGGCATGAGAACGTGGTGGCCCAGCTAAGGGATCTGGAGCCCAGAGTGATGGTGGTGGCCGCCTATGGGGAGATCCTGCGTCCCCAGGTGCTAGCCATCCCACCGGCCGGCGTGATCAACGTTCACCCCTCACTTCTGCCCAAGTACCGAGGGGCATCGCCCATCGAGGGAGCGCTGCTGGCGGGTGAGCAGGAGACCGGGGTGACGATCATGCTCATGGACGAGGGGATGGACACCGGGCCTATCCTTGCGCAGAGAAGCGTAGCGATAGAGCTGGAGGACTCAGCCGGTTCGCTGGGGGAGAGACTCGCCAGGCTGGGCGCTGAGCTTCTTTTGGACACGCTGGCTCCCTGGCTCGACGGGCGCATCGAGGCCCGACCTCAAGACGGTGCTCAGGCTACTTACACCAAGCCCGTCTCCAAGGAAGACGTGGTGATCGACTGGGCACTGCCTGCCATGGAGATCTGGCATCGCGTACGGGCCTACAATCCGCGTCCAGGTGCGCGGACCTGGTGGGAAGGCGACCAATTGAACGTCCTTCGGGGGCGAGCCCTCGCGGAGTGGAAGGGGCAGGGAGGGCCAGGCCGGGTGGTGCAAACAACCTCTGGCGTGGCGGTGGTCACTGGCGAGGGTGCTCTCCTTCTGGAGGAGATTCAGCTGGCAGGAAGGCGGACCATGGTCGCAGGGGATTTCGTTCGTGGTCAGCGGCAGTTCGTTGGTTCCGAACTGGGTCAGCAACCCAAGAAATGAGACAGAGGGGGCGCGACGAGCCCGATCTGAGGATGCCACCATTGGTGCTTCGCAATCTCTGGCACAAGTCAGGCAAGGAAACCGAGAGTGGGCGCGACGACCGGAAGTGCAAGGGATTCATTCGGGTTGCCGTGCTCCGAGGACACGAGGAGGAAAGTCGATGAACGTCTTCAATCGCGCTGTGACCATATTGCTGTTTGTGAAACTGATGATCGTCGTTCCAGTCCTGCTGATTCTTCCCGCCCAAATAGCCGGCCTGGCGCAGCATTACCTTGACGCTGTCTCCTCCGGCCTCAACCTCTTCCACAGAGCTGTTCTGGTCCTGGTCGGGATCATGGTCTTCATCATCTGTGGCCTGGTGCTGTATCTGGAGCTCAGAAGGCCACCCCGGAAGCGGGTCAGGCTGCAAAGCACCGCGGGAGGGGAAGTGGAGCTGGCTGTTGAGTCGATTGCGCAGCGCCTGGAGTATCGCGTCGACCAACTGGCGGATGTGGTCAAGGTGAGGCCAGAGGTCAAGCCGCGGGGGAAATCTGTGGATGTGGTGCTGAACCTGGAGACGAGCCCTGACATAGACGTGCCGGCGAAGACGGAAGAGGTCTATCAGGTGGCCCGCGAGGTTGTGGAAGGGCGTATGGGACTGAAGCTGGGCAAGATCAAGGTCAACGTTAAGCACGCGCCGTACCCGAGCGACGGGTGAGGGAGGGGGTCAGGAAGATACTGAACCCTTGATCACGATCTCACCTTCGCGGATCTCTATCTCGCTGATTTCCACGTCCTCATATCTCTGTGCCGCGGTGATGAAGTCATCTATCTGTTGAGCGAAGGCTTCCACGAAGGTCTCCGGGATGGGGAATCCGTCGATGGACACCGATTCGACGACTATCCGAGCGTCGCCGCTATCCATCTCGATGGTGGCCACCGCCGTCACTGGCGCCTCAATGGGGCTGACCATGGTGCCGTAGAGGTGGATCTGCCCGTCAGTGAGCAGAATCTGGGGATCAATGATGCTCTCTGCCATGTTGAGGGCAGCGTACGACGTCAGCTCCTCCTCTGTGATCACGAAGACGAAGCGGCCGTCTTGGTCTGGGACGATCCCGCTGCCTAGAGTGGAGACGAGGTCTTGCGCCTCCTCGGTGGACACGGGCACCGTCCTCTCCGGTGTGGGCAGTATTTGAGAGGAGGTCTGGCAGGGGAGGCAGGCCAGGGCGCAGACCGACAGCGCTACGAGCATCAAAACTGGATTGCTGAGTCGGGATTGCATGGGTTGCCACGTCATCTCTCGAGGAGTAATGGGGCATTATAACTGCGACGTCTGAGCGTGTCAAAGGATGGGGTATGGACATCCAAGAAGCGAAGGCTGTATTGGAGAGCATACTGTTCGTTGCAGATGAACCGGTGGCGGTGGCGCGATTGGCTAGCGCGCTGGAGGTGGATCGATCTCTGATCAAGGAAGCTGCTCGGTCGCTTTCCGAGGAGTACGCGGGCCGCGGCCTGCGGGTCCAGTACCAAGATGACCAGGTGCAGATGGTGACCGCGCCGGAGGCCGCACCCTACGTCGAGAGGTTCCTGGGCCTCCAATACTCGGGAAAGGTCTCGGCGGCTGCCCTGGAGACACTGGCCATCGTAGCATACCGACAGCCCATCACCACGCCACAAATAGAGGCGATCAGGGGGGTGGACTGCCAGGGAGTGCTGAGAAGCCTGATTGCCCGGGGACTCGTCGAAGCCGTGGACCGACTGGACACAGCGGGAAGACCGGTCGTTTACGCCACTACGTTCGAGTTCCTTCAGTACTTCGGTCTGGCAAACCTGACGGAACTGCCGGAACTGGAGGATACGGAACCCGTCGATGAGTCCTAGGCCTGTGAGGATCATCATCTGGCTGTTGCTGCTGGCGGCCCTGGGTGGTCTGGCGGCGTACTTGGTCGTCGCCCCACTTCCGGAATCGCTGGCCGCCATTATCTTCACACCCACGCCTACGGCCACCAGCACACCGACGCCGACCCCGACCTCCACTCCAACACCCACGCCCACGCCGACCCCAACGCCGGAACCCCTCAGTTTGTCGCTGGATGCGGAACCACGAGAGGCGGAGCAGGGAGATACCGTGGTGGTCGCGGTTCACTCGAATCGAGACGTGGACCTTTCTGGCTCACTAGGGGAGGAGTCGCTGAGTTTCGTCCCGTTGGACGGCGGCTACTATGCCCTGGTTGGCCTTTCATCGTGGGACGCCGTGGGGACACGGCAGCTGTCTGTAGAGGCAAGGAGCCAGCTTGGTGAGGTGGTCCAGGTGACCGGCACGGTGACGATCACATACGGGCAGTTCCCCACGGAGCTGATAGACATCCCTGACGAGAGAGAGTACTTGTTGGACCCAGAGATAGTTGTTGCTGAGAGAGAGAGGCTGGCCGCCATCTATGCCCAGTTCGAGCCTGAGATCCTGTGGCAGGACACGTTTGGATACCCGGTACAAGCCATCACTGTGACCTCTACCTACGGTGCTGTGCGCCAATATGAGACCGGGTACGGCCGTCACGCTGGTGTGGATCTGGACGGCGAGACCGGCGATGCTGCCTTCGCCGACGCCGCTGGCAGAGTTGTTCTGTCTGAGCCTCTCCAGGTACGAGGGAACACGGTGATTCTGGACCACGGTATGGGGGTCTACAGCACTTACTGCCATCTCTCAGGGCTCGCCGTGCAGGCGAACGACAACATAGTCAAAGGTCAGGTCGTCGGCTATCTCGGCTCCACCGGGCTTTCCACGGGTACGCATCTCCACTGGGAGCTCAGAGTAGGTGGCATTGCCGTCAACCCGTTTGCCTGGACCAGACGAAAGATGCTGCCGTGAGTTGTCATCGGGACGGGCGCGGCATATAATGGCTATTGCTTCGTTTCTTCTGGTCTTAATCATGGCCCAACAGATAGTGTGACCGTTTCTCAGGCCAGGATTGGCGAGGTCTGCGTGCCACGACCCTCTACCATAGCTATCGACGGCCCCGCGGCTTCGGGAAAGAGCACCATCGGCGGTCTGTTGGCGGAGCGGCTCGGCTACTTGTACC
>CAYGQI010000035.1:0-2185 GCA_964351925.1 uncultured Anaerolineales bacterium
TTCCCTCCGGTACCTGAGCCTCTCAGCAAGGGTATGTTCCACTACATGACTCCAGATGGCGCAGAGGAGCGGTTCCGCGTACATCTGCGCGTGGAGAATGACGGCGAAGGCATCCTGGTCATCAACGCGGCGAAGGTCTTGCATCTCAATCAAACCGCTACCGAGCATGCCAAGCTCCTCATCGAGGGCAAGGACACGGATGCGGCGGTCAGAGAGCTCAAGCGGCGGTACAAGGTGTCGCCGGACAGGGCACGGGAGGACTACGAGCACCTGAGGGAAACCATTCTCACCCTGGCTACCACCGACGATATCTGCCCCATATCTTACCTGGACGTGCAAAGGATCGAGCCCTTCGACACGCCAGTCTCGGCCCCGTACCGTATGGACCTGGCACTCACATATGGGTGCAACGCCGACTGCGGCCACTGTTACGTGGGCCGCCCGCGGGATATGAAGAGTCTCAGTACAGAGCAGTGGAAGCAGGTGATTGAGAAGCTGTGGGACCTTGGCATACCACATGCGGTCTTCACGGGGGGTGAGGCGACGGTGTACCCCGACCTGGTGGAACTTGTTCGACACGCTGAGGATGTTGGGCTGGTAGCCGGGCTGTTGACGAACGGAATCCGTCTTGCGGACAAGGCCTACCTTGGGGAGCTGGTCGTTGCGGGGTTGGACCACGTCCAGATCACCCTGGAGTCCCACGATGAGGAGATCCACAACCGAATGGTGGGGGCAGAGGCCTGGAAGGCGACCGTCCAGGGCATCAAGAACGCGGTCGCGACGGATGTTTATACGATCACCAATAGCACACTGACCACCCTCAACGCCCCGCAGTTTGAGAAGACTATCGACTTCCTGAAGGACTTGGGCATCGAGACCTTCGCCTGCAATAGCCTCATCTACAGTGGGAAGGGACCTTCGAGCGGTATCGGTATTCCGGAGACAGAGCTGGAGAGCCTCATGGTGAGGGTGCGCGACAAGGCCGTGGCCAAGGGTATGAGGCTGATCTGGTACACACCGACGCAGTACTGCGAGTTCCATCCAGTGGACCTGGAGCTGGGGGCCAAGTTCTGCACGGCGGCCAGATACAACATGTGTATAGAGCCGAACGGGGACGTGATCCCTTGCCAGAGCTACTACTCGAGCCTGGGGAACATCCTTCGAGACGATTGGGACTCCATTTGGAATCACCCCGACGCCGTCGGCCTCAGGAACAGGGACTGGGTGATGGAGAAGTGCCGTTCCTGTGATGAGCTTCCACTTTGTGGTGGTGGGTGCCCCTTGTACTTACAGAACGAGGGCACACTCTGCATTGAGAGCACATCAACCGCGGTCTGAACCTGTGTTCATCGTCCTGGGCCCTTTGTGATGGGGGCGCAGTGGCGTGGCGGGATGGAGCGTGACTGGTGAGTCTGACAGTGGAGCAATGGCATCACCAGTTCCTACGTCAGGCTCGCTGGACTGAAGGCACACGCTCTCATCTCTATCGGCAGGCGGGGCTGTGGGGCGCCGAGGCCGTGCTCGATGTGGGTTGCGGCACAGGGGCAGTCACCGCAGAGGTGTCGCAGAGGACCGGGGGTAGGGTCACTGGCCTGGATCTGGATCCAGGCATGATAGACTTTGCTGCGGGCTGGCTTCCAGACGTGGAGTGGATTGTGGGAGACGCCCATAGCCTACCCTTCCCGGCCGACAGCTTCGACCTCGTGCTGTGCAGCTTCCTTCTGCTCTGGGTCGCTGAGCCGACGGTGGCAGTGCAGGAGATGACTCGTGTGGTTAGAGAGGGCGGCGCGGTCTTGGCCACCACGGAGCCTGACTACGGGGGGCGCATAGACTATCCAGAAGATATCAGGTTGGGCCCGCTGATGGAGGAGTCGTTACGACGTGATGGAGCGAATCCCAGGATTGGCCGCCGCCTGAAGGCCCTCTTCTCGTCCTCTGGGCTGGTGGCGCAGTCCGGGATAATCGGTTCCGTGTGGGATGACCGGCAACTGGCGGCAGAGTTCGACCCCGAGTGGGACTTCATCTATGAGACGCTAGGCAATGTCGCCGACGAAGCTCAACTGCGGAGCTACCGAGACAGAGCGTGGAGAGCTGTGCAGAACGGAGAGCGCCTGTTTTTCATGCCACATTTCTGGGCGCTAGGCAGGAAGCCAGCCGCGAGTGCGCGATGAGGGGCGGCATCTCG
>CAYGQI010000035.1:2285-11237 GCA_964351925.1 uncultured Anaerolineales bacterium
ACTATCAGGTTCGTGGGGTACCGCGAACGGTGATCAACGAGTCTCGGTTCGTGGACGGAATGGTGCCTGAACCTGTGATGCTCCAGCAGGTGCTAGCGGCCCTCGAAGAACAGGAGGAGGGATCGGCCTCTGAAGAGAGCTCGTGTCAGTCGAGCTGATACGTCTGCCACCCACGGAACCCCCACGCAACGAAGCGCCACAGAATCGAGCGGCATGTCTGAGTTGTGAGAAGTACCTTGCTGGATCTTTCCATCGTCATCGTCAATTGGAATACCGGAGACCTTCTACGAGATTGCCTGACCTCGGTTTATGCCAGTGAGGGTGAATTTGCCTTCGAGGTCGTCGTTGTAGACAACTGCTCTCAAGACAGTAGCTGCTCCGTGGTGCGCGACGAGTTCCCCCGGGTGCATTTGATAGAGAGCGAGATCAATGGCGGATATGCATGCGCCAACAACCTGGGGTTACGGCGCCTTCTGGCCCGCTATTACCTGCTGCTCAACACGGATACAATACTCCCCCCGCGTGCCCTCCAAGAGATGCTTGAGTTCATGAACGCTCACCCTGAGGTAGGCATAGCGGGGCCCAAGCTCGTAATGTCCGATGGCAGCCTGGATCTGGCCTGTCGACGCAGCTTTCCAACCGTTGAGAATTCCTGCTATAAGCTATTCGGTTTGAGCCGCCTTTTCCCCAACAGCAGGCGCTTCGGCGCATACAACCTCACCTATCTCGATCCGGACGAGACGGCGGAGGTGGACTCGGTGGTCGGGGCGTTCATGATGGTGCGGGGTGAGGTTGTAGAGGAAGTGGGCGGCCTGGACGAGGAGTTCTTCATGTACGCTGAGGACCTAGATTGGGCTCTCCGCGCCAAGCAGGCGGGTTGGAAGGTGTACTACTATCCGGAAGTCACTGTTCTACATTACAAGAGGCAGTCCAGTGACCAGAACAGGAGCAGGGCCCGCTATGAGTTCTGGCGAGCGATGTACATCTTCTATCGCAAACACTATGCCGAAGAGACACCGCTCTTGATTCACTACTCAGTCCTTGGAGGACTGGCGCTGCGGGGGGGGAGGAGACTGCTGCGGGAGATGGTGCGCTCAGAGAGAAGGTGGGCAACGGTGGAGGCTCAGTCGTGAGGGGCAAGAGCTCGATCCTCTTCGCCGTACTCCTGGTGATCGTCGACATGGCGATGATGATCGTCGCCTTCGTTCTGTCCTACTACATGAGGCTGTGGACCGAGCAACTGGCCACGGCAGAGCTCGGCAGTGTGGGTGCGTACGCCAGTGTCATCCTCATCCAGGTGTTGACCCTGGCTGGAGTCTTCTTCTTCTCCAGGCTCTACCACAGACAACGAGGCCTATCCCACGTGGATGAGTTCTACACCGTTTTTGTGGCCGTGTCCGTGGGCACTATCATATCCGTGGCGGCCAACTCTCTCCTCATCAGGAACGGGCCCGACTACTCGCGACGCATGATTGTCTTCAGTTGGGCCTTGACCATCGTCTTGGTAACGGTGGGTCGACTACTCTACTCCCGATTGAGATGGGGCCTGCAGAGCAAAGGCGTTGGCGGTGCCAGAGTGCTCATCGTGGGAGCGGGAGAGACCGGCCGCATGATCTTGCACGCCATTCAAAGGTCGCCAGGGCTAGGGTATCAAGTGGTGGGCATGGTGAGCCAGGATTCCCGCAGTGAGGACCTTGGGGTCGGGGTCCCTTTTCTGGGAACCACCAGCGATCTGCCATCTCTGATTAGCTCTCAGCAGATAGACGAGGTTATTATCGCGCTGCCGGACGCAACCAGCCGTGAGATCCTGCCAATCATCTCGGATTGCCATCGAGCAAAGGTCGCCACCAGAGTCTACCCCAGCGCGTTTCAGCTCATAACGTCCGATCTAAGCATCGGCCATCTGGGCGGTCTGCCGTTGCTGACGGTGAGGGACACCGTGCTCAGGGGCTGGAGGCTGACCCTAAAGAGGGCCATGGACGTCGTCGGCAGCGCTGTGGGTCTGATACTGCTCTCTCCCATCATGCTGCTGGTGGCGTTGCTAATCAAGTTGGGTTCCCCAGGCCCGGCCTTCTACACCCAGGAGCGAATGGGACTGGATGAGAAGCCCTTCCAGATGATCAAGTTCAGGTCTATGAAGGAGGGAGCGGAGAAGGAGACGGGCCCGGTCTGGGCTATCAAGGAGGACCCTCGCCGGACCAGGTTGGGTGCATTCATACGTCGTTTCTCGCTCGATGAACTTCCCCAATTCATCAACGTCTTCCTTGGCGAGATGAGCCTGGTAGGACCCAGGCCCGAGCGGCCCGTCTTCGTGGAGCAGTTCAAGCAGATCATCCCCCGGTACGTTGAGCGCCACCAGGAGAAGGCAGGATTGACCGGATGGGCTCAGGTCAACGGTCTCAGAGGCGACACGTCCGTCGTAGAGAGGACCAAGTACGATCTGTACTACATCGAGAACTGGTCTATCCTCTTCGACTTCAAGATCCTCATCAAGACCTTCTTCACTTTCCTCCGCGACAAGACGGCCGTTTGAATCCCCTGGCCCTCGTAACGGGGAGCTCTTCTGCCTTCCGCCCTTCAGACATGGGTCCCTGCAGTGAGGCGACGCGAAAGGAACTTGGGTACATTGCCGCGGCGGGGAAGTAGGCGGCTGGTGCCCGGAACGGGGATGGGGTGCTGGCTGGGCAAGAGTGGGGAGCAATCCAGCTTGGCTGAGACTTGACAGCCAGGGGCTACAATGCCCATAATAGCGTGCTGGATATTACGCAGCATTGAAAGCACACTGTGACGCGGTGGACGGCTGAGCATTGTGCTTTCGCCTTGTATAGTGGGAAAAGCGGACCAGAAGAGGGCGTAGATGATAGAGGTTGAAGGCCTGACGAAGCACCAAGGCAGTAAGTCAGCCACCAGTGATTTGACCTTTCTATCCGTCGGGCTTTTCACTTCTTCGCTCATTCGAGACCAGGCCGTGGCTCCGTTACTCGGGTCCGGAGCGATGCGCATCCTCTGGCTGGTGGACGTCGCGGGAAGAACCTCCGGACTCCCGGCCAGTGATATCGTGACCTACGTCTCGTCGTCCACCCTTTACTTTGACTCGCTGACGGGGATCATTGATACCAGGGACGTTATCTTCCACCTCAGAGGAGACGGCCGCGCCAACTGTCGCACAGCAGTCGTGGCGCACGCCTGGACCCGGGACCGTCGATGATGAGAGCAGCTCAAACACCGATGTTGTGGTGCCCAGCGAGGTAGGGCGCAGGATGCTGCCCCGATAGCTAGATGGCTCGTCTCATCCTACGCTATCTCTCTGTCTATCCTCTTGCGAAGCTGGGACTGCGCCTTCCCTTGGCTTCAAAGCACCTGCTCCCAATGCCGGCAGATCCCCTGGCGCGATTGGTGGACGCTCCAAACTGTGGGTCCAGAGTCGAGGGCATCGAACAGAGGACGTCAGGCCAGACTCTAGCACGGTGTGGAGCCACCGTTGGTCTGTGTGACTTGTCGACGAGCTCTTTGGTCCGTGGAAAACGCAGGCAACTGCGACGACCTGCTGTAAACCCTCACCGCTCCAGGTCTGCGGCTCGACCTCTGTAGGCAGCTATGCAGCAAGAACGATTCCGCAGCACTGGAAGTGGAACTGTCTCGCCTTGAGAGTTGCTGGGAGCGGAGCCTGAATGCCGTGAACGAGTTGGATGCCGGGGCCAGTGGCTGTACGCCGGACGACGATAGTCTGAGTGAGGCGATAAGCTGCCTCGCCGGCTGGTGCGAGGAGCAGACGGGCATCGAAGTAGGCCTCAACCTCGAACGCCTCCCCGAGAGTCAGCTAAGCAGCGGAGAGAGGGGAACCATTGTGCGTATCATTCAGGAAGCGTTGCGGAATGTCCATCAGCACGCGACCGCGTCCCGTGTCCTGATCTGGGCGGACAGCAATGGTGGGCGCTAATGGCTTCCCGATGGCGTCACTGCTGCCTGGCAGTGCGGAGGAGCGACCAGAGTCCGCCATGACCGCGGCGATGTTGTCGATAGGGGAGTTGACCCACCGCCAAATCCGTCACTTCTGGACCATGGCGCGCCAGGTCAGAGTGAGTTCTCTGATGGCCCGGTTGGTGAGTTGCCTATGGTACCGCCGCTCGCGGGGTACCACCACCGCCAGGATGAAATCCTCGCCATCCACTCGGAAGGAGCGGCACACTAGTCGTATGTGATCGCTGGCCCTGACCGATACTTCGTCTAGGGGGGCCATGCCGACGTGATCCTGAGTCTGTTGTGCCACGCTCTGGAGGAGGGCTACCATCGCTGCTGTGACGTCACTGTCGTAGCCGGCGGGTGCCGTGGCGATGGGTAGACCATCGGGGGTGGCGAGGACCGAGGCTTCGAAGTTGCCCTCGCGGTTGATCCTCTCCAGCGTTTCCTCGAACGTCACCTTCGGCATGTATCTACATCCTGGATATCACTAAGTTGATCGCTGCCTTGAGCGTCTCCACCACGCCGACGCCCTCGGTAGCCACCGATTGGAACTGGGGTACACCGTCTCGTGCCAGTTGCATCCTCAGCAGGGCTATGGGGGCTATACTGGGCAGATCGCGCTTGTTGTATTGTAGCACGAGCGGAAAATCACGCGGGTTCAACCCCAGGGCGCGTAGATTGTCGTCGAGGCTGCGCATGGTGTCTATGTTGGCTTTGAGCCGATTAAGTTGGGAATCGGCCACGTACACCACACCATCGGCGCCTTGAAGAACCAGTCTTCTACTGGCGACGTAGCAAGGTTGTCCGGGTACCGTGTATAGGTTGAATTTAGGCTTGAGCCCCTTGATGCGACCCAGTTCGAGTTGCATGAAATCGAAGTAGATGGTGCGATCGCCGCGGGTCTTGAGGGATATGAGCTCGCCTCGCAGTTGCGGGTTGGTCCTGGCATGGATGCATTCCAGGTTGGTGGTCTTGCCGCCGAGGGCTGGCCCATAGTATACGATCTTGAGGTTGACCTCGCGCATTTTCCAGTTGATGAACATCGTGCCCCCACGGGCAATGCCGCGGCTCCTCTCGATCAGAGGAAGGCCCGATCCAGTCCCTCAGCCACGGCCTCTCCAAACTCGCGATCCACGACCGAACTGGCTTTCTCCAGCCAGGGCTCCAGCTCGACTGCAATCCCTATCAATTCATTGACCGCGAGCCGGGCGAAGATGCGCACCAATCCCACTTGGGACATCTCGTCAAAGACAATCACCAAGAGCAGAGTCCCTGCGACCGTCGAGATGTAGATGCTGCGTGTCTGCCCCTCATGGAAAAGGTAAGAGAAGGGCGTCGCTTCGCCTATCTGTCTGGCCATCTCTGCCGTGGCGGCCATGTTGCTGGCTGTAACCGCCGCCAGGGCCGAGGTATCCAGTCCGGCGTCCTTTCCCTTGTCTACGATGAGTTGTCCGCTGATATCTGCCAGTAGCACACAGACTGCTCGACTCCGGTCGAGCAACCGCTCCAGGCAGTCATCCATGCGAATGAACAGATCCTCCGGGGGGTTCAGAAGCTCCATCATGCCCTCTCTCCAGCTCGGCCGCTACTCCTCGGGCAGATCGTACCAGCGCCTGGTTTCTCCAATCCTCGCCCTAGCTTGCCAGCGAAGGGACTTGGGTACCGCCTCGATAATCTGCCGGATTCGACGGGCGCGCGAGACGTAGAGCTGCTTGTCCTCGTCTCCGAGGAAATCATCGACGAGTTCGATGCTTTTGTCGAGATTAAGGGTGACCGTCTTGTACCAGCCCCAGTCGTCGCTGCAGACGGAGGCCAGGTAATCGGCATCCAGGCTGTTCGCGCCTCCCGCAGGCCCTGGTTCGTAGTCGCAGAGGATGGCGTAGATGTCCCTGAGGTCCTTTTCGCCCATCTGCACAATCTGTAGGTTTGACAGAAGGAGGTCTGCCACGGGGAGCGTCAACTCGCTCAACTCCAGGCGATGGGCGAACTGTAGTCTGTGACACATGTGAAAGGTGTCAACAAAGATGTCTAACGCCACGCCTTCCTGCTCTGCCGCATACTTGAGTCGTGTGTGTCCATGCAGGGCATTGAACCGGCGATGAGGTGCATACCCCAGGCTCTCCATCATTAAGTCCAGTTGTTTGCGATCCCTGCCATAGACCGCAAAATCCAGGTCGAGGCCCTCCGGCGGGAGTGTAATCCTAGCTGCGCTGTGGCACACGGCTTTGACGGCCATGTCTCCCAGAAGGCGTAGACAGACCCCTCTCTGCGCGGCAGCAGTGATGGCTTCGCGAGCCCGCGAGAGAAGCACGGCAGAGACATCCGAGGCGACGGCCTCTTCGAGAACCGCGGGTTGCTCTTCTTCCTCGGCGAGGGCGACCGCAGCCGTCTCGCGAACGGCGGGTCCCGCCGCCTCTTTCAGCATCTCGGACAGCCTCTTGGCGGCCAGATTGGCCGTCAAGTCCAGGAGAGGTACATTGATGTTACGCGCACACAAGACGTACAAGCAGCCGACACGGAGGTTTTTGACCACCATCCTCGCGTCGTGGAATACGATATCCAACTGCTGGACCTTACGACGTCTGGTGGTTTCAAGGCCCTCTATGGTCTGCAGTAGGGTGCGCGCTGCTGGCAAGAAGCTGCTCTCGTCCAAGGTCACAGGCAGGGCTTGCGCCACCAGTGCGCCATGCGAGTCGCAGACGAAAGACCCCTTCACACCAGCAACTGCATTGATGTCGGCAAGGAGTTGTTCCACGGGCCTACCTCCCTTGCTACCTGAGTATCTTGGCTGCCTCTGCACTGACCAGGGCTGGTGATGCCTTCTCGCCCAGAGCCAGACCGACAAAGAATGTGGGCTGTTCAATGACCAGCATTCTCTCATTGCCCATGGTGATGAGTCCCCAATCGAAGGCGGTCAGCTTCATACTCTCACCGACTTCCTTGGCTGCGTTCCCCACAAACACAGCGACCGCTCCTTCTTTCTCAGGATTGCCATCTATGTCGCTGGCGAAGACCACTCCATCGTGGGAGATGAGTACCGAGCCTTCCACACCGCTTATCGTCTTCAGCTTACGAGCCAGCCTGGTCATCTCGTCGGCCCCGTGCGTTGGCACTTCGGCGGGCTCCACCTCGACCGATTCCCACGTCCTGGCCGCTCCTTCGTCCATGCGGCGCATGCCCTCCAGAAGGAGACTATTCCAATTGCTGGAGATGGTCCTCTGAGGGGCTTCTTGTCCCTGCTGCACGACGAAGGAACCATCGGGCCAACTCAGCAGCTCGTAGACAGCTTCTTCGCCTACGAGGTCCTCGACGGCGGCATGCACGATGGCACCATTTGAGAAGCAGATGACTCCTTCCTTGTTCTCATACACCAGACACACGGTTGCCGTGTTCATCTCGTTGCAGTTGAGCTGGATGATGTTCGTCAGGCTCAGCTCGTTTAGACTTCCCTCCAGCGGCATCTACGACTCTCCTTTCTGCGGTTCGCGTGGGCTCCTGGTCCGCCAGCGCACCAAGTCCTGCGCCTCCCCCTGGTCCCAATCGGCAGTCTGCGGTGGCCGTGGCTTCCTTTCTTGGAAGAGGTTGTCCAACTCCTTGCTAAGCGAACTGGCGAAGTCAGAGGTCAGGGTCTCTTTCGGTTTGGTTGTGGGCGTCTCGGCTGCGATGCGCAGCAGGTCCTGGATACTTCGCTTGATGTACAACCAGACCATTCCGATCTTGGGGGCATAGGTACCTCGATCGAAGATCAGCACCAGGAAGAGGCCGCTGGCTATGTTGGATGCGTAGATATCGTACCTCTCGCCTTCGTGGAATGTGAGGTTGAAGGTCCGGCGAGTTTCCTGCAACTGACGCGACATCTCAGAGGTGGTCGCAAAGCTCGCAGCCAGAAGAGAGACCATGGTGGTGACATCCAAATCCCCGGCATCTCCGGCCTGCGCGATGATCTGGCCCATGGTGTCGACCATGACCACGGCAATCGCGTCGGCATCGACGAGCAACTCCCTCAGCCTCCTGCTGATGACCTCCAGGTACTCTCCTGACAGTGACGAGACAACTTGTCTTCTCATCTAGATCCCCTTGTTCTCGGCCAGAGTGCAAAAGAGGCCAGCCCTCCATTCCATCTCAACAGAAGCTGACCTCACGACTGATTGCCCCTCAGTGAGGGACCGGACCCACTCGGCTGGAGACGCGAGGGCATCACCAGAGTAGTATATCACTTTTCTTAGGATATGTCAACAACTTCGGGTCTGCAGGGCAGGCCTGTCGCCTGCGGTGCTCACTCCGCTCTGGTTCCTGCTTTGGGTTGCTGGTTCCGCACCTCACAGGGGAGGCTTACAGTGAATGTGGAACCCTGGCCGACCTCGCTCTTGACGTCGATCCGCCCTCCGTGTCTCTCGATAATGCCGTGGCTTACGGAGAGGCCCAGGCCTGTACCCTTGGGTTTGGACGTGTAGAACGGATCGAAGATGTTACTCAGCTCTGGCAGAGGGATGCCTTCGCCGGTATCGGTGAAGCTCATGCTCACCTCATTTCGTTGTTCGTCCCAGGCGGCGTCAATGAAGAGATCTCCTCCGGCGGGCATGGCTTCGACAGCGTTGATGATGATGTTGAGGAATACCTGTTTGAGTTGACTGGCTTCTCCAAGCACCGGGGGCATCGGATCGATGGCATTGCGATGGACCATGACACTCCCATGTTGTATGCGCTTGCCGACCAGCGAAAGGACATCGTCCAGCACCACCTGTATGTCCAATGGTCCCTTGCTCTCGGCAGAGGGACGATAAAAGTCAAGCATGCGTTGCACCAGATCGATGAGTCGCTGCACCTCTTCCCGCGCCATGGAGAGATACACCTGGCGTTTGTTTTCGTCCAGGGGGCGCCTTTGCGTTACCAAGTGCAGGCAGTTCTGGATCACCTGCAAGGGGTTGTTGATTTCATGAGCGAGGGAGGCGGCCAGCTTGCCGGTAGCGGCCAGTCTCTCGGCTTTCA
>CAYGQI010000035.1:11337-12877 GCA_964351925.1 uncultured Anaerolineales bacterium
AGTGTCATCGGAGGGCGCTGGCGAGAATCGCCGTGCAGACTCATACGGAAGACGAGTTCACTCGTCGTCTCGTCCAGGAGCAGCAGCGACCCGGCTTCTGCCTTGATGATTTGGTTGATACCTTGCATGGCCAGGCGTAGTACCTCGTCTAGGTCAAGGGAAGAGATGACAACGCGCCCGAGCTCGTTGAGGGCGGCCAGCTGGCTGGTTCTATTCCTGGTCGCCTGGTGTACGCGCGAATTCTCGATGGCGATGGCCACTTGGCTGGCCAGAATGGACAGGAGTTCCAGATCGTGGTTGCCGAAGGGCGATTCTCGACCGGTCTTGCTGGCATTGAGCACGCCGAGCACTCGTCCTTTGAGCTTGAGCGGAACACAGAGAGCTGATGTTAGCTCTTCTCTCTGCATGGCATCGCGGATGGCGGGGTCTGCGGCGCTGCGATCGGCAAGCAGTAGGGGTTCTCCGCTCTCCAGGACCCGACCGGCGATTCTCTCTCCCACTCTGACTCTGGCAGCGCCGACTAGATCTCTGGGCAGACCCAGAGCGGCTTCCACGCACAGCTCTTGCCCGCTCTCATCCAGCAACATGAGGGAGACCATGTCGGCGCCCGTTTCCTGTTCGACCACGCTCAGGATGAGGTCGTACAGGCGTTCGATCTCCACTTCCGAGAGTAGGGTTTCGCTGACCCGTACCAGGGGTAGAAGCGCGCTGAGATCGCCTCTCGCTTCGTGGCCAACTGGACTGGCCGAGGACGCCTTTGCAGACATCTTAGCTCCCCTCACCCATCTTACCACCTTCTGTGACCTTTGACAACTGCACAATGTCTAACGCATTCGGTAGGAAGACGAAACGGGCAGCTACAGGGCGACCGTTAGCGGGGGAACCTTTGGCTGCAATCACGCGTCTCCTAGTCAAAGGGAGATCAAAAGGGGCTACGGACCCCACTCACAGATGGAAGGAGGCGCAGGATGAAGACGAGAACGCTGCTCATGGGGCTGTCGGTGTTGGGACTTCTCTTGGCGACGGTTGGGGTGGCCCAAGCAGACGGGGTGGTGATCGTGGAGCCCCCACCCGGTGTGCCAGGGCCCGAGGCACCCAACCTCGTGGTCGAGTACCATCGAGTCTCTGTGGACATCACCGACCAAGTCGCCACCACCGAGGTGGACCAGGTCTTTCTCAACGACACGGAGTACGACCTGGAGGGGATCTACATCTTCCCCCTGCCGGAGGAAGCTGCTATCTCAGAATTCGCCATGTACGTGGATGGAGAACGCTGGGAAGGAGAGATCCTCCCTCGAGACGAAGCGCGCGCGATATACGAGGACATCGTGCGGCAAAGGCTCGACCCGGCCCTGCTGGAGTATATCGGCCGGGACACCTTCAAGGCCAGCATCTTTCCTATTGAGCCGGGCGATGATCGGGAGGTGGAGCTCGCGTACACGCAGGTCCTGAAGAACGACGGCGGCCTGGTGAAGTACGTCTATCCTCTTGACACCGAACGTTTCTCGGCTCGACCCCTGGAAGAGGTGGTGATCTCGGT
>CAYGQI010000036.1:0-12471 GCA_964351925.1 uncultured Anaerolineales bacterium
GGCGCGTCTGGGTCCGCGTCCAAGGGGGCACCGACGGTGGATCGCTGGAAGGATGGCCTGTGATGAGAGAACTGAATGCCATACCACTCGACGAGATCCGTGCCGCCCGCGTGAGGATCGCTGGCGTGGGCACGGACAGCCCTCTTCTGCGTCTGAATGTCGACGATGCCCCGGCGGAGATCTACCTCAAGCTGGAGAACCTTCAACCTACCGGCTCGTTCAAACTGCGTGGGGCCGGCAACATTCTGAAGCTGACCGACCGGAAGAAACTAGAGGACGGTGTGTGGACCGCCAGCGCTGGCAACATGGCACAAGGTGTCGCCTGGTACGCCCGACAGATGGGGCTGGAGTGCACCATCGTCGTCCCCGATCATGCTCCCGAGACCAAGCTGGCGGCGATCAGACGCCTGGGCGGCCAGATCCGAAAGGTGCCGGCAGCGGAATGGTTCGCCATCGTTCTCGGTGGCCGCAAGCTGGAGGGCATGAAAGGTTTCTTCATTCACCCGGTGACCGAGCCGGCGGTCATTGCCGGACATGGCACCATTGGTCTGGAAATAGTGGAGCAACTGCCGCAGGTTGATGCTGTCGTGATCCCCTTTGGAGGTGGGGCGCTGAGTACCGGGATAGCCTCGGCTGTGAAGGCCTTGAAACCAGGGGTGAAGATCTATGCCGCCGAGGTGGATACCGCTGCACCTTTAGCGCCTTCTCTGGCCGCCGGAAGGCCCGTAGAGGTCGAGTACAAGTCTACCTTTGTGGACGGGATTGGTGCTCCGCATCTGATCGCGGAGATGTGGCCACTGGTCAGGCGTCTACTTGATGGGTCGATTGTTGTTTCGCTGGAAGAGATCGCCGGGGCGATACGCCTGCTGGTCGAGCGCAACCGCGTCGTGGCCGAGGGCGCCGGGGCGGCGCCGGTAGCAGCGGCGCTGACGGGAAAGGCTGGCGAGGGCAAGGTGGTGTGCATCGTGTCAGGGGGCAACATCGACACTGGCAAGCTGGTGAAGATACTGGAGGGGCAGATTCCCTAGCAGGGAGAGTAATCAGGCCCCAGAACCGTGACCAGTTGAGGATGAGCATCATCGATGTCGCATGACGTACTTGTGGTAGATGCCACGGACAACGTGGCGACTGCACTGCGGCCGCTCGAGAAGGGGGAATCCCTGGAGATAGAGGTTGGCAACAGCACCCTCGAGGTCACCGTCTTGCAGCCAATACCCTTCGGACACAAGATCGCGCTGGTGGACATCGAGGCTGAGCAGCCCGTGATCAAGTATGGTGAGGTCATTGGCTTGGCCACCGAGAAGATCGCGAGAGGTCAACATGTCCACGTGCACAACGTGGAGGGGCTGAAGGGTAGAGGGGACCAGGCATGAAGTTCCTTGGGTATCGCCGGAGCAATGGCAGAGTCGGCGTAAGAAACCATGTGCTCGTGTTCCCCACCGTGATCTGTGCGGCGGGTGTGGCAGAGAAAATCAGCAGGGCAGTGCCGGGCACCGCCTATGTCGGACACCAGCATGGTTGCGGCCATCTGGGCGAAGAGCGGGAGCACATGATCCGGGCCATGACCGGCTCTTGCAGCAACCCCAACGTCGCAGGTGTGCTCCTGGTGGGGCTTGGCTGTGAGATGCTTACCGCGGAGTTGCTGGGCGAGAAGCTGCGCGAAGCTGGACAGAGGGTGGAGACCATTACCACCCAAAACATGCAGGGCACGGCCGATGCCATCGCGAAGGGAACGGAACTGGCCCGCAAGCTGCTGGAGGAAGCGAGGAGTGCTCAACGGGAGCCGGTCGAAGCCTCCGAGTTGATGGTGGCAGCGAAATGCGGCGCATCGGACACCCTGTCTGGCCTGACCGCCAACCCAGCCCTGGGGGTGGCTTGCGACATTCTGATCAAAGAGGGGGGAAGCGCGATCTTCACGGAGACGCCCGAGATGCTGGGGGCCGAACAGGTTCTGGCCAGCAGGGCGGCGACTGACGAGGTGCGCCGGCGCATCTGGGAGATAACCTCGCGCACTGACAGCAAGATCAAGGCCCTGGGGCTGGACGTCCGCGAAGCGGAACCGGGTCCCGGGAACATCGAGGCCGGGCTGACGACTCTGGCGGAGAAGTCGCTGGGCGCCATCCGCAAGGGAGGCACGACTCCCATCGTGGAGGTGGTCGAGTATGCCCAGAGGCCATTGACAAAGGGCCTGGTGATCATGGACGGACCGGCCCACGACGTGGTGAGTGTCACAGGCATGGTGGCCGCCGGCGCTCAGGTCGTCGTGTTCACCACGGGGATAGGCACGCCGGTGGGCTCACCCATCGCCCCTGTGATCAAGGTCTCATCCAACAGTTCCCTCTACCAACGCTGGAAGGGCAACATAGACGTCAACGCGGGGAGCATACTGGATGGCGAAGAAAACCTGGAGAGTATGGGCCTGCGGCTGTTCGAAGAGATCCTGGAGGTAGCTTCGGGCAAGCTGACGAAGGCCGAGATACTCGGTCACCGCGAGTTCGCCATCCACACCATCGCCCCCACGGTGTGAGGCCCGTTCTCTCCCCCACGGCGGGTCATGCAGCCTTGTAGAGCACTCCCGCCAGGTAACCCACGGTGTACTGGCCTGGCGTCCTGATCCCCGTTACGTCGCCGGAGTTCATGTACTTGAGCACTTCGGCCCTGTCTGCCCCACGCTCGCGGGCGGCAAGCATCACGGTGACGATAGGCCCACCACCGCAGGCCTGGGCTTCTTCCCTGGCCAGGCTCTGAGCCAGGCCCTCCGGATCGAAGTCGTTCACGAACTTCTGGACGACTCGGTCGTGCTCCACAACTTCCTGGTAGGAATGCAAATGCGCCAGGTCGGAGCTGGCTACCAGGAGCGCTTCCTTTCCTGCCAGGACCTTGGTCAGTGCGGTGCTTAGCTGGCGAGAGGAGGCCAGCGACTGATCCCCCATCATCACCGGGAGCAGGGCGAACTCCCCCAGCATGTGCTGAAGGAAGGGCAGTTGGATCTCCAGAGAGTGTTCCCCGTCCTGGTCCAGCAGAGTCAGCGTTATTTCTTTGCCCAGCTGACCGAGCAACTCTGTGTCCACCGGCACCAGGCCGAAGGGTGTCTCGTAGTAGCTCTTGCTGGTCGCCAGGTGTCGCCCATTGTAGGGCTGGTGCACCGGGCTAACCACCACTACAGTCGGATACTCCCTGGCCTCCAGCTGCTTATACGCATGTGCCGCGACGCCACCGGAGTAGGAGTAGCCCGCGTGCGGTGAGACCAGGCCTTTCAACTCTCCTTGGACAGGGGCTATGTCCACAGCGGCCAGGAATCCGTCGATGGTGTTGGCCAGAGCCGAGGCTGAGCCAGGGTACCAGGTGCCAGCGATCACTGACTTTCTGACATTCTTGGGGTCCACGCTTTTCATGATGCCCTCCCCGTTGTCCCGCACAAGACGGTGCGGCAAGCTGGTGCTGCTGTCTAAACACCGTAAGGTCTGCCGGCGGCACCTCCAGGCGTTGCCTGTGGCGCGATATGAGGGGGTGCAGCCTGTGAGCGCCCGGGAGGAGATGCCCTGAATGAAAACTAGTCTCTTTCTGTCTGGCTGCCTTTGACGGACTGCCCCAGCCTGCCGACTATGGTCTCTGGCTGGATGGCTGCCGTGATGATGTGGCCTGTGTCGAGGACGATCACCGTCCTGGTCTTGCGCCCGTAGGTCATGTCGATCGCCACTCCATCCCTCTTCGCCTGGCGAACCATGCGTCTGACCGGCTGTGAGTTGGGGTCGAGGATGGCCAGGATGCGATTAGCAGCGACCACGCCTCCAAAGCCGACATGCACTGCATCCATGTTCGTTTCTCTCCTTGCTGACTGTGAGACGCCACGTGATACTAAGGCAGTTGCTCAGGCCCACCCTGCCTGGCGGAGCGTGATGTGGGAAGAGCGCAGTTTGATCTCCATGGAAGTCCAGGGTATAATGGCTTTCAGGGAGTCTACCATGCCTCTTTATGAATACCGCTGTAAGAGTTGTCGCCGCCGGGTGACCCTGCTACGCAGTTTTTCCGACAGCAGCACGCCTCGCTGTCCTGAGTGCCAGAGCGAGGACCTTACCAGGCTCATCTCCCGGGTGGCATTGTTGAGATCGGAGGAAAGCCGCCTGGAGAGCCTTGCCGATCCGAGCAGCCTGGGGGACCTGGACGAGAATGACCCTCGCAGTGTCGCCCGCTGGATGAGAAAGATGAGCGGGGAAACCGGCGAGGACATGGGGCCCGAGTTCAACGAGATGATAGGCCGACTCGAGGCGGGAGAGAACCCCGAAGATGTCGAGCGTTCCATGGGCGAAATGGGCGACGAGGGCTTCGCGGACGACGTCATGTAGGCCTCTCCTCCCCATGCGGGCCTCAGTGAGGATGTGATACCTAGTACCTCTCGTGCCTCTCCACATCCGCGACGAAAACGGTTGCGCCTCCCACCTCCAACTCCACCGGCTCCGGGATGTAGAACTCCGATGGTTCGGTCACGGGGACGATGGGGCTGAGATAGCGCGTCCTCTTGTGGCAGTTCTCCTTGACCAGGCTCAGTATTTCCTCGACGTGCTCGTTCTCCGCGCCAATGAAGACGGTGGCGTTCCCTTCCCTCAGAAAGCCGCCGGTCGTACTGATCAAGGTCGCCCTGTGGCCGCCATCGGTTAGCGCCTTCAGGAGCGTGTCGACATCATCTCTGTGGACTATGCTGATGATCAGCTTCATTTCAGCAGCCCTCCTCTCCCGCGTCCCCCATTTTGCTCGGTGATGGATGGTACTCCAACTGGTCCGTACCGATGATCTTCGCTTCACGCAGATGATCGATCAGTTCCTCGCCGGTCTTGAAGATCTCCGTGCAGTAGAACTGCAGGAAGGGACTTATGTCGTAGGGGAAGACCATGTACACCTCTTTGTCGTGGCTGAAGCCGTAGATCAGTTCTGACAACACGCCGGGCGAGGGCTCCTTCACGGGATAGTAGACGATGACAAAGTCGCTCTGATCGATGAATTGATAGTCGCGGGCGACTGTCTGATCCTCCAGCATCCTCACCAGTTCGGGGCTCATCTCCGCATCGGCCTCTTCCTGGGCTTTCCTGGCCCGTTCAAGCTCGGTCATGGCCAGGGGGTTGAAGACGGTGAGGTGCTTGCGCAGTTCTGCCAGGAACTCCATCACCCTGTCCAGGTGTTCGGGTTGTTCCTTCTCGATGGCCGTGATGGGGTAGCTGAGGTACGCTCTCTTGCGCTCCGGCCTGAACATGAGGTCGAACAAGATCTCCGGTGGCTCCTGCCTGGCGATGAGGTAGTGGGGCTTGCGGAAGTTCTGGGCCAGTATTTTGGTGATGAGGGCTTCCTCGTCGCGCCAGACCAGGATCTCCCACAGTTGCAGCCTGCCTCTCCACTGCTGGATTTGCTCCAGGCGGCGCCTGATGGCATCGTAGTCGTCCGTGATCGTCACGTAGAAGTCAGGATCGAGCTGCGATAGGTAATAGGTGTCGAAAGCAGGGGAGAGGAACTTCTTCCAGCGGAAACAGGTGTGGGTGGCGATGATGGTGTTCTCGTGGCTGGCGGCCTTGCGCACGATCTCTTCGAACACGGTGCCGCGCAACCACTCCAGGGAGGAGGACGGGAGGTCCAGTATCTTCTCCCGGCTGACAGGGCTGCCGATGTGTTGCGCCTTGTCGAGCATCATGTCTCCCACGCTGCAAACCTCCAGCGGTATGCCTGCCTCGTGCGCCAACTGCTTGACGCCCTGGAGGTAGCCCATGCGGTCGGAGCCAGAAGAACCGGTACACACGACTCTCATCGTCCGCCCTCCAGCACGGATACTGCCTTCCTCCGGATGTCGTCCTGCACCTCTGCCAGGGAGCGGTTCGCGTCCACCCGGTGCCATCTGTCCGGCTCGGCCAGCATCAATTGCTCGTACCCCCGCTGTACCCGTCGATGGTATTCCAGGTCCTTCATGTCCAGCCGGTCCCACTTGTCGAAGAGGGGTAACTGGTTTCCGTTGCCGGGCAACTCAGCGTTACTGCCCAGACCGAGTCTGCGTCTCAAACCGGTTTCGATGGGCACGTCCAGGTAGAGGGTCAGGTCAGGGGTGAGCCCCCCGGTGGCGAAGGCCGTAATGACCCGCAAGGTATCGAGATCGAGGCCGAGTCCGTACCCCTGGTAGGCCATGGTCGAGTCGGCGTAACGGTCGCAGATCACAACGTGGCTTTGATCGAGATGCGGACGGATGAACTCCTCGCTCAACTGAGCTCGTGATGCAGAGAAGAGGAGGATTTCCGTGCGGGGCAGTATGTCAGTGTTCTCCGGATCGAGAAGTACTTGACGCACTTTGTCGCTGATACGAGTGCCACCTGGTTCGCGAGTCAAGACCACCGGGTATTCCTTGTCGCGCAGGTATTCGTACAGCAGCCGGGCGTGAGTGGTCTTGCCGCTGCCCTCAGGGCCTTCAAAGGTGATGAACAAGCCAGTCAACTCTCTGTCTATTGCTTGGGGTAGATTCTGACTCGTCGATTGGGTTCCTTTCCTCTGCTGCGCGAGTACAGGTTGGCTTGACGAGCCATTTCGTGCTCCTGTCGGCGAACGTAGGCGTTCTGTGGTGATAGCTCGGCGGATCGCGCTCCTGACAGGATCTTCTCGATAGCCCGCTGGGTTTCCTCCGCCGCGGTTGCCAGAGGGTCCATCCCTTGGGGTTGGGGTATACCGAAGATGTCGGCCAGGCAGCTTTCCATCTGCGTGACGGTGTTGCTGCGCAGGACGTAGATGGGTATGCCCTTTCTTTCCGCTTCGCTGATGTTGTGTGGCTGCTTGCGATAGTAGTTCTTGAGGGTGAAGACCGCCTCTGCATCGGCTAGATCGTCCACGACCTGGAGCGGCACCTTGAGTCCTTTGGCGACTTGCTGAAGGCGGTGCTGACCAATGCCGTAGGGGTATACGGCCAGTGGACGACGCCGCGCCACCTTTGCCGTGGAGGGACCGTAGGCCGGTTGTTCCACTGCACCAGGGAGGGACATCTCCTCGATGTGTGTCTCACCTTCCTCGTCGCGGTAGCGGATCTCCGGTGGCAAGAAACGGCCATCGAGGATAGCATCCACATCCTCAGCTACGTCATGGCGCACGACCACGCGCTCCCAGTCCTGAATCTCCACCAGCACATCGAAGGTGGGGGGGGCCTTACGTTCCAGGATTGACTTGCGAGTCCTTCGTCGGCGGGCTTCCTCATCGCTGAGGGTGACGGATTGGATGCCACCGACGAGGTCTGCCAGGGTGGGGTTCATCATCAGGTTGTCGAGGGTGTTGCCGTGGGCTGTGGCCACCAGTTGGACGCCTCGCTCCGCAATGGTGCGCGCCGCGGCTGCGTCCAGTTCGGTGCCTATCTCGTCAATGATGATCACTTCGGGCATGTGGTTCTCGACGGCCTCGATCATCACCGCGTGTTGCATAGTGGGGGTCTTGACCTGCATGCGCCGGGCCTTGCCGATGGATGGATGTGGTATGTCCCCATCGCCGCCGATCTCGTTACTGGTGTCCACGATGACGACCCTCCTCTTGTCGGCCAGCACTCGCGCCACTTCGCGGAGCATGGTGGTCTTGCCCACACCAGGCCGGCCGAGGAGGAGGATGCTGTTCCCGGATTCCACGATGTCGGCGATGATGTCGATGGTGCCGTAGACAGCCCTTCCCACTCGGCAGGTCAAGCCTACGATCTTGTCCTCTCGGTTGCGGATGGCGGAGATGCGGTGCAGGGTGCGTTCGAGGCCGGCCCGGTTGTCATCGCCGAAACGCCCGATGTGGGAAGCTACGTACTGGATGTCCTCTTCTGTTACCTCGGTCGAACTCAGGCCCGCCTCGTGATGCACGAAACGTGCTTTGGGAAGGCGGCCCAGATCCAGAACGACCTCCAGTAGCTCGTCCTCCTGGTTCAGAGAGCGCAAGGTCTGCTGTAGTTCGGTGGGCAGCACTGCTATGAGCGCGTCCAGATCGTCAGTTATCTCCTGTTGCATGTGGTGGGTAGTACCTCTATGACCAACTTCGATCTCAAGGGCAAGGTGGCCGCCCGAGAGAAACTATGGCGGATTCTGGCAGCGGTTGCTGGTGGAGATGGGAGTTGCCGTCTCCACGCCTTTTCCAGGGCAGGGCTAAGTGCGTTGACCGGAACCCGTGCCCGAACAGTCGTGTGCTTGACCATGAGCAGTTCCGAAACCAGGGGTTCAAACCCCAGAGAGTCCAGGGTTCCCCGAAGGCCGCCTTCGTACCCCCTCGTAGCGCAGTACAGGGGCCGGGGTGGATAGGAGGCAAGGAGACACAGCGCGTCGCGCAAAACGGTATCGGCTTGCCCCTCGGCCACAGGCCCAAGCAGTATGCGGAGCCAATGTCCTGCCGGGCCGATGACCAAACGGACGTGTGCCTTGGTCCCACTGTCTTCTTTCCAGACGTATTCCCTGGTCTCACGGCTTCTCCACCAGAGGGGGAATACGGTGGCGTCCCTTTCTGCATCTATTCCTCCCTCGGCATTCTGCACGGCTCGAGGGATAATGGCGGTTCTGAGACGTTGGATGGACGCGGCATCGGTCTCCCGCACCGGCTGAAAGTGTGTGCTGGCATCGGCGCCGATGTCGCGGGGGAGTTCCTGAAGATGGAGAACGTGTCGACGCGCGTAGGCGCTGAAGCCGGACTGGCGAAAGACATCCGGGGCTGGCCCACTGTCGGGCACTGTGGCGAAGATGCGCTGCAGACCTGATTCGCCCTTGACCGCTGCCAGGTGCTCCAGCAGCTCCTGCCACAGCTGGGCAGTGCCCGTCGAACCATCAAGTGGCGGGCCGACGAATGCAACGTCACAGGACAGCCTGTCGGCTCGGTCCCAGGCCTGAAGGAACCCCCGTGTGGGTCTTTCGGTCGAGTGGTCATCCTCCACGAAGGTGGCGCTGCGCCCCTGATTCAGAGATAGACACTCCAACAGGGCTAGCGATAGGGGGGCCGGCGACCATAGCAAGGCCGCTTGCAGGTCCAGGCACACCACCTGATCCTGGAGCCTCTTCAACAGTAGGATGTCGGACAATTTGAACCGTCTTACCACCTGTGCTCCCAGGAAGCTGGCTGGTTTCCGGCTGTGAGAAGAGCATCATAGCGTCTCACTTCACAGCGATGATGCCGAGGAAACTTGACTGGGAAAGCCTATCCGGTAGATGAGCCCAGGCAGCCTTTTCTGCTCTGCAGTTCTCTTTGTTGCACCGGGGTCAGCGGAGAGGTCTCCTTCTCCTGTCTGAATTGGTTCACCGCCTGCTCGAGCTTCAATACCCGGTCTCTGAGCTTGGAGTTTTCCTCTTTCAGGTTGAAGTTGTCCTGGATGAGCACCCCGAGCAGGTTTCGGTTCACTTGCAGACTATTCTGGAGAGCCTGCTGGTTGTCGTTGATGTTGCGCAGGGCATCGGCAACTACGACCAGACTGTGTCCGACGGCTGGGGCCTCGCTCTGCTTCTCCGAAGCCACCATGGAATACGCTTCCTCCCGTGGACGGCCTCCGTCTGACGCGACACCGGTGATGCCCCTGAGGTGCTGGACGACCTGGTCGTACGTCAAACCCCGGTCCAGAAGGGTCTTGACTCGCGTCAGAAGATGCACGTCTTCCTCAGTATAGCGCCGGTGGGCGCTTACGCCGGCATCCGTGGCGTCTGGCTTGGCCGCCGTCTTGGATAGGTAGGGGTGGAACTCCTTCGCCCATCGACGGAGGGTGGAGGTGGAGATGTCCAGTTCTCTGGCCACGTCCCCAGGTTGTCTCAAATCTGCATCTGTCATTTTCCGCTACACCCTTCCTCCAGATTACTGTGCTTTCTATTCATGCCTCGTGGCAGAGGATCACCTATGCGGCGTCGTTGGTGGGCGGTCCCTGCGTGCGCGGCTCAGCGTTCGGTGCGCTCAACTCGCCGCCGGACGCAGGCAACTGGCCTTGTGAGGGGCCCTGTTGTCCCTGCTCCTCTCTCACCACTCGATAGGAACCAGTGACGACCGACGAGAGGGCGTCCAGGTGCTCCCGCACGATGTCCGCCGGGCACAACTCTACGAACATCTTCAGCCCGATGAAAAGGACCGCTACGTCGTCTATCTGCCCTAACCCCAAGATGGGATCCGGGAGCAGGTCTATGGGCGAGAGAATGTAAACTATCACGCCAGGGATGATCAGCTTGGGCCAGGTGGGCACGCGGGCGTCCTTCAGCAGCCTCAGGACCAGCCTGGCCTGTCTAACCATCTCGCTCAGCACCCCGACCGCGCGCCCAGAGTCGCTTGAACTGTCGTTTCCTGCCACCGTCGTTCCTTTTCTGCTTGCTAAATGCTATTATACACCGCCCGTCTTCCCTTCGCAAGCGTAACGGTAGCGGGTTTGTGAGCACCTTCGTTGGAGCGTATAATCGACTGGGTCATGTCACAGGCCACGCGCGGTACCCTTGACCGCGTCAGCGCCTCAGGCGGCCCGCACTGCACCCTATGGAACGGGGGCTGCTTTCCGAAGCGAGAGAGGTGATGGGCTTTTTGCGTCATGGCGCGCGGGGCGTTTTCTCCCGTGGCATAGGATGGAGGTGTACTATATGGTAGCTGTTGGCACACAGGCACCGGATTTCGAGCTCAGTGACGATTCCGGCCAGGTGGTCAAGCTCTCCCATTTCCGGGGGAAGAAGGTGATCCTCTACTTCTACCCCAAAGCCTTGACCAAGGGTTGAACGGACCACGCCGTGGGGTTCCGTGATGAATACCCCAAGATCGAGGCTGCCAATGGCTTGGTGATCGGAGTGAGCCCGGACCCTCCGGACAGGCTACAGAAGTTCAGGGCCAAGAATGATTTGCCCTTCCTTCTGCTCTCGGATCCAGACCACAGGGTGGCCGAGATGTACGGCGTATGGGGCGAGAAGAAGATGTACGGGAAGACCTTCATGGGCATCATTCGCAGCCACTTCGTCATCGACGAAGAGGGTCGCGTGGTGGATGCCCGGATCAAGGTCAGCCCCAAAGAGAGTGTCGAACTGGCCGTGGCGGCGCTGTAGCAGAAAGCGACCTCGGAGGTCTGCAGGCGATCATGAAGCTGCCCACGGTGGGGCCCACGCGGTCCCGCTGGGGACCACACCCTCGTTGACGTATTGCGTGAGTTCGCTGACGCTCCACTCGTCTATCCCCATCCTGTCGAGAGTTCGTCCTTGGCGCCAGTAGTCAGTGCGGTGCACGAAGCACGCCAGCCGGATGATGCTGTCCATGCCACGGACGGACACGCCGTACCGCTGGCCCAGGGCCACCATGGGCACCAGGCTCATGGGGACATCCTCGAAGAGGTAGCGGTGGTGTAGGGTGCGCGGCGCCATGATACCCCGGTAGCCGGGCTGGTTGTGTATAGCCTCTGTGAGATCCTCGCCCGTGGCGTTGTAGGCCATCTTCAGCCATTCCAGCCCGGTGCGCGCGCGGATGCCCAGGGCTGAAGCCACAGTCACGCGCTCACGGTCCAGCACTTCGAGGACACGGCCCACAGCAGGGGTCACGCCGTCGATGTAGAACTGGAATTCGCCCAGCGTTGACTCGATGCGTCCTGCGTTGAGCAGCGTGAGGGCGGGGTGGAAGACGGCCCCCATGTTGTTCAGCCCGGTGTGCAGTACGTTCTTACCGTCAATGAACTGGGGGTAGGCCGGTCGCAAACCTTCGAGAACGCTCTGTGTTCGCGTCGCGGGCAGTCCCGCCAGGGGCACAGCATCCTTCATGCGGAAGATCCGTGCCTCCGCCGGGCCATCGGAGCGGCTGGCGTAGATGAAGGTCTCGGCTTCCGCAATGGTGATGTCGGCTGCGCACTCCTCGTCGCTCAGTACCTTGGCGAACTCCAAGGCGCCGCCGGTCCGGCCCGGGTTGAGGACCACAATCTGTCCATCATGCAGGTGGGGCGCGGCCGTCCTGGCGATGTCGGCATGGGCCGAGGAGGGCACGACGACCATGATGATCTCAGCGCTTTCGAGAGCCTCGGCCATATCGGAGGTGACCAGGGCCAACTCCGCCAGGCCGTGGGGCCCTCCTTCGTAGCTGTTGAGCTGGATCGCACTCCGGGCTTTGATGGCAGCCACGTTGTCCGGTGTGCGGTTGTACAGGGTCACGGGAAAGCCCATCAAGGCCAGGTGCGCCGTCATCGCTTTGCCGCCGTGTCCGGCGCCGATCACCGTGTAGTGTGTGCTATTGCTCATGAGTCTTGTGCTCCTCTCTACGATCTGGTGGTCAGGCTGCTGGTCTCTATTGCCTATCGAGGTTCGATACTCTCTCTTCCTCAGTCACAGGCGATCCCGTGGTCGGGTCCACGGCCAGGCAAGCCCCGCGACGGTCTATGCGGCTGGCGACCCGTCCCCGCGCGAAGGGGTTGTTGAGCAGGTGGGGGGCGTCGAGTATGCCTGTGATCACCGCTCGGGCCAGGGTGGCGGCATCCGTCAGCGGGTCCTCCACCCCGGGGCCGGCCAG
>CAYGQI010000037.1:0-11682 GCA_964351925.1 uncultured Anaerolineales bacterium
ACCCCTACCAGTACACCGGCGAGGCCTGGGACGCGGAGGTGGAGTTGCTGTACCTCCGGGCCAGGTACTACCAGCCAGCCACGGGGAGGTTCATCACCAAAGATCCGTGGGCAGGCGATCTCTGGCGGCCGAGCACCCTGGACGGGTTCTCTTACATAGACGGCAATCCAACTAGCTACATCGACCCAAGCGGCCTGGAAGGCTGGGGCCCAGGCGGCCTATTCCCTGAGATTACTCCGGGCCAGGCCCCTCCGGAATACCTCGAGATGCTGCTAATGCTGATGCCGATTTTTCCCCAAGATCCCCTCAGGTCCACATTGATGCTACCACACTACCAGGCGTGGGAGATGTTTCTATACTGGCAAACGGGGCACTCCCCGATGGCAGCCGCGAATTTGTCGAAGCTCATGCTCTTCGCGTGGTTCTTTCAGCAAGGAGACGACGAGTATTGGTTCGGCCCAGAGCGCTCCTTGACCCAAGAAGTCATGCGCAGCCCCGCTGTGGCGCGATTTCACGTGCGGTGGGCGATGCCGAGGGAACTTGACGGGGGCGACCATCAATTGCCATGGTCCTGGCCGGGCGATCAAATCCAGGACTCGATAGACCTGATGGGGCGGGGCTGGGAGAACGATGGCACGCTCATCTGCAGGGAGATTGTCTACCATAACCTCATGATGGCGCTGGCCATGTGGGGTCTTGGGTCTTGGGGACCAACAGGGCCCGTGAACACGTTGGGAGGGGTCTTCGGCTCCTTCGACTGGATAATGGCCGAACAGGCAGACACAAGCGACAACATGATCAAGATCTCCGCAAAGAACACGATGGACAAAGCCTCTCTCACCTACATCCCGGGTATCACGGAGCAGCCACTGCTGAAGTCCGAACCGCGTGGCAAGTCACTCTGGGGAGGCACCATTGCACAGTACTTCTACTGGGAAGAACCGAAGCCGGTGGGCTGTTGGATCGCGCAACTTCAGCGATACTTTCCGCCGGAGGAGCGGTTGGAGTTGCCCTAGCCTAGCGTCACTGCTGCAGCCGCCGCGGCCGGCAGCATACTCCTGGGGGCGCCTCGCACTTGAACGGCTCTGTAGAACGGGCTGTCTCAACGCCGGAGCTCAGGGAGTTGGCGCCAGTGGCACGGCAATCACAGCGTTCCATGCAGAGGGCGCCTGTGTTCGGCCACGACCCTCGGTGCTATCCAGGCGGTCGGTAACGCATTCGAGGGCTGAAGCAGTGTCTCAGCCACCAACAACCTTGGTGGTTCGACGCGTGGCTGACCCTCCGCCATAGAGGAGATCGGATGGTGGAATCGCAACACGTGCGACGCTTGCTGAGCGTGACCGGAACATCTGTCCTGATACTGCTGGGCTGCTCCTGCCTCTGGGTGTCCCGCCATGGCCTTGGTGAACGGATCTGCAGAGAAGCACCGTACTCCGCACCTCCTGCGGCCCTTCACGACGCGGATCTGGTTGGCACTTGGCAAGCCAGCTATGGCAAAGGTAGCGTCGACTCCATAACGCTGCGCGCCGACGGGAGCTTCAGGCAGGTCTACAGCGATCCCGCGGAGGGAGATTACCTGTACGAGACGCCGTGGAATCGGTGGTGGCTAGAGCACGGTCCGGATAACCTAGTCCGTCTTCACCTCGAAGGGGCGCGCTACTACGTCGGCGGCATCGACATAGCCGAACGCGAGGGGATGGAGCCTGAGCTAGACCTGGATTCCTTGGGAAGTTCGGGGCCATATCCGGCCTGGTTCTACGACCCGTTTGCCGAGGAACACCTGTTCATGGTCGGGGAGTTGATCCTTAACGTGCGGGTGGACTCATCGCACGAGTTGCTGCTTCACCATCTGTGGACCCATCATGACCGAGGGTTCCCCCTATACGGCTGCCAGAGCGAGCAGTTCCGCCGGGTCGACGCGCCTTAGTCTCGGCTGAGCGGGTTGTGTTGAGCGCACCCGGCCTGGTTGGCCTACACTGGCGACGGAGTCAGAACCAGTAAAACCGTCGTCAACGACAGCGAGGCCGCGAGCCTCTGCTGGCTGGCCGTTTCCCCGCCCGCGTCTCGTGTCCTCCCCGCGAAACCTCTGTAACAACAAGGACCGCCCTTCACGGACGGTCCTTGCTTCTGTACCCACCTTGGGTCGCCAACGCAGCCAGCTACCCTCCCACCACGAGCAGCACAAGCGAACACAAAGTCCACCATTCTTTAGGGGGGTGAGATGGCCTGCTTCTCAGTCCGCGGACACATTCGCCAGGCCCGAGACACAAAAAGCCTCCCGCGCATCTGTCCGATGCCACGGGAGGCTGCTGCTGCGGCAAAGCTAGGCCGAAACGGGGCCTCACGACTCAGAAGAGATCGTCGTCCCCGCGAGAGCCCTCCTTGGGCCTGGTCCAGATGGTCTGGTAGCGGTGGCAGTCCTGTTCGTAGCACATCTGGCAGGTCTCGGAACCGGGGTCGACGACCACAGGCTCCAGACGCACCTCCAGCCCCATTTGCTCGTACATCTCCACCGCCTCGCTGAGACGGGGCTCATCTGTGTTGAACTGCCTGGTCCACCCCTGGGCGATGAGTTGCTGTTCGGCGGTCACCCCTGTGTCTGCCATCCTCTACCTCCGAACCGGACTCGAGCGTCTCAGGGCAGGTCCAGCTTCAGGTTGAACGTGTTCGAGGCCCCGAATCCCCGGTTGGCGAAGAAGCCCAACAGGTCTGTGTCGGCCCAGTTGACCAGGGTATGAACCTTCGTCGCACCGGCCTTCTGGACAGTGGTCTTGAACTCGTCCAGGAGGTAGCCAGCGATGCCCTGTCGCTGGAAGTCGGGGTCCACGCCGATGGTGTCAATGTAGGCGATGCTCTCGGGGATGCCGAACTCGCCAAGATAGACGCTGCCCATGACAAATCCCGCTACTTTGCCGCCCACTTCGGCCACCAGTGACGTGACGAGGCGGCCGCTCTCCCGATCCAGGACCTCCGCGATCTTCCGCTCGTAGTACTCGGGACGCCTCTTCCCGAAGACCTTGTAGTCTATGTCTGTCACAGGCGCCAGATCGGATTCTCTCATGACCCTGATTTCTACGTCCTCTGCTGCTAGTTTGGCCATGTTCGTCCTCCTTCTCCAGTACTGGTAAACAGCGTCCTTTTCCGACTGTGATTATAAGCGCGGAACGGAGCGGATACAACGGGCGCCACACTACTAGAAGAGATCGTCCAGTTCGCCTGCACCGCCTCCCGGCAGCTCGCCGTGTTGCTGGAGGTACTGCTGCAACAACTCGCTCTCTCTCTTGGTGTACATCTCGTCTTCTTCGAAGACGAAGAAGCAGGCCTGGTCATTGCTCTCCAGGTCTCCCTCCAGGGCCTGCCGCATGTTGATCACGCCCTTGATGGCCAGGACGGCCTTTTCGGCATCCAGGAGCTGGTAGACCCCTGCCAGTTCGGGCACGGTCTCCACGGCCTCGCTGGAGAACGGGAGCCACTTCTCCGGCGGCAGTACGGGAGCCAGGATGTGGAGACGATAGTCACACCTCAGGCAACGGGTGGCTTCCTGGCGGGCCATCTGCTCTTCGTAGCCCAGGTAGACTTCATCGAAACTCTGGTGACGTCGGTCGACGGGCAACACTGGCATGGCCACTCGTGCCAGCTGCGCGAAGCCTTCCTGCCGGCCCAGGCAGGGATCGAACTCCTCTGCCGGTGCCAGGGCCTGAGCGATGTCGCCCTCTCCGCCCAGGTACTTATCTATGGAGATGGCTGCCTGCCGCCCCATGTTGATGGCGTCGATGACCATCGCGGGGCCGCTCACCACTTCGCCGCCGGCAAAGACGCCCTCGACTCCGGTTTTCATCGTCTCCTTGTCGGCCTGGACAAGCCCGCGCTGCACCTCCACACCAGTGCCCTCCACCAGGGACAGGTCCGAGGCCTGGCCGATGGCCAGGATGACCATGTCCGTTTCTATGGACGTGGTCTCAGCATCGTCGAAGCAGGGGTTGAAGCGCCCCTGCTCGTCGAAGACGGAGGTACAGCAGACCAGGTTGACCTGCTTCACCCTGCCATTGTCGCTCACGATGCTCTGCGGACCCCACGATGGGTGGAGGATCACTCCTTCTTCGATGGCCTCCTCTACCTCCCAGTCATTGGCTGGCATCTCCTCGCGACACTCCAGGCAGGCCACTTGAACCTCTCTGGCCCCCAGCCGCAGCGCGGTGAGGGCCACGTCCATGGCCACCCCACCTCCGCCGATGACCACCACCCTCTCCGGAAGCTTTATGTCCTTGCCCTGTCTGGCATCCCTGAGGAAGTCCATACCCCACAGGACACCATCCAGGTCTGCCCCCTCCACGGGGATCTTCCTGGACTGTTGAGCGCCTACGGCCAGCAGAACGGCGTCGTACTCGTTCCGCAGCTCCTGGAGGGACGGCCCTGCACCGACGGGAGTGTCGGCCTTCAGTTCTATCCCCAGGGAGAGCAACTCGTCGATCTCCTCTTTCACCACATCGCTGGGCAGCCGGTAGGCTGGGATCCCCCAACGAAGCATCCCGCCTGGCTCTGCTTCGGACTCGAACACGGTCACCTGGTGGCCCAGGGCGTGGAGGTAGTAGGCAGCAGTGAGCCCGGTGGGGCCTGAGCCCACGATGGCCACCTTCTTCCCGGTCGCCGGGACCCGCTGGAGATGGCTCCTCCACAGGTCGGTCTGCTGATCTGCGGCGAATCGCTTCAGGTCGCAGATGGCCATGGGTTCGTTGAGTTCCCCGCGGCGGCAGGCTTCCTCACAAGGGTGGAAACAGACGCGCCCCAGGACAGCTGGGAAAGGGACCTTCTCGCGGATGACGGCCTCGGCTTCAGCGTAGTTGCCGTCGGCGATGAGCCGTATGTATCTGGGGACGTCCACTCCTGCCGGGCAAGCTGCCACGCAGGGCACCAGGGCTTCCTCCTTGTTGGCAGAGGTGATCTCGACCTTGTCGGTGAGGGCCCCGGTGGGGCATACCTCGACACAGGCCGTGCAGAACTTGCAGGCGGACTCTGCGAGCGTAGGTCCGTCTACGGTGCCGACGACAACCTCTCCGTCCGCGTTGGCGAAGCCGATGGCCTTGATGCCCCGCAGCTCCTGGCAGGCGCGAATGCAGCGGGTACAGCCTATGCAGAGGTTGTAGTCCCGGTTGAACAGGGGTTCGGCGTCCAGCACGGGGATGTTCCTCGGGGTGTACTTGGGCAACCCTTCTGGAAGACCGATGTAGTCAACGATCTTCTCCAGTTCGCAAATGCCCAGCTTGGGACAGCAGCGCTCCTCTTCCGGAACGTTGGCGGAGCACTGGGTGCGGCTGCAACCTTGCTTCTGCGCACAGGTCAGACAGGAGTGGGGGTGATGCTCCAGGTAGGGGAAGAGGTTCCTGCGGCGCTGTTTCTGGATCTCAGCGCTCTGGGTGTGGACGGTCATCCCCTCCGCTACCGTGGTGTTGCAGGCGGTCTGAAACTCCTCTGTGCCTTCCACCTCCACGATGCAGAGGCGGCAGCCCTCGTAGGGGTCACGGTTGTCCGTGGCCATCCTGGCGTCACCGCGATACACGAGGTCGCTGGGTTCCAGGCCCTTCGATGTGGGCAGACTGGGGTGATAGCACAGCGTGGCCACGTAGATGTCGACGCTGGCGGCAGCTTCCAGGATGGTGGTGCCTGAAGGGACTATGACCTTGGTGTCGTCGATGATGAGAGTTACCTCGCCCATATACAGCCTCCTATGGTGCAGGTTCCTGGGAAGAGAAAACAACAGCCGAACGGGCAACGGCCGACGCACGTTCGGCTGGCAAAGCGACTTGCGGACATCTGCTCCTCGCGGGAGGATGCATTACCGGTGGTCATCGGTCCGTGGCTCAAGGGCGCCACGCCTACCACGAGTGGCTGATGACATCCTCCGGGCAGGCGGCCACACACGGCAAAGGTGGCCTGTCGGTCACGGGCTTGCATGGGCCGCAGGTGTACTTGATCTTCTTGCGTTCGGCTTCTGTGACCACCAGCACCTGTTCATCGGAGAGGGGGTCTACCGGGTCGTCCACTACCTCGAGGACGCCGTGGGGACAGGCCTCGACGCAAGCTCCACAGCCGTTACACTTGTCCGTGTCCACGCTGATGAAGAACTCACCCGAACCATCTTTGTAGCCGTAGTTGGCTTTCATGGGTCAACCTCCGTCGAAGTTGGATGAATGCCTCGCCCGGTTGCGTCCCCGGAGGGGACACGCGTACCGCTCGACTGGCCAACAGCGGGTCAGGGAGACCGCCCGGAAAAGAAGAGCCGGACTGGCGAACCTGGCCGCGAGTCAGGGGAGGAGAGGAGTCATCCGTTCTCCCCCGGCGCAACTGCTAGCCCTTGCGCTCCTTCTGAAGCAGAGCCCTGGCAAACAGCGCGCCGCCGAGCGCGCCTGCGATCTGGGTATCGAGGGTGGGCTTGAGGGCTTTGATGCCCAGCTCTCTCTCGATTCTACTCACCACACCGATGTTCTTGCCGATCCCGCCGGTGATGGCAAAGTCCTCCTCCACGCCGAGCCGCTGCAAGAGGTCCACCACCCTATGGGCCATAGCCAGGCAGTAGGCGGCCAGCACCCTCTCCTTGGACCAGCCTGCGCGCAATAAGCCGGAAGCCTCCGACTTGGCGAAGACCACGCAGGTGCTGCTGACCATGGGCGGCTCTTCCTCAACTTGAAGCGACATCTCGCCCACTTTGGTGATGTGCACGCCCAGCAGGTCCGCGAAGACCTCCATGCCCCGGCCGGTACCGGCAGCGCACTTGTCGTTCATGAGGAAGGCCACCACTTTGCCCTTCTCATCGACGCGGATGGCCTTGCAGTCCTGCCCTCCCATGTCCAGCACCGTCTTGATGGTGGGGCCGTACATGAAGTTGGCGCCTCTGGCATGGCAGGCGATCTCGGTGATGGCACGCTGGGAGAAGGGCACGTTGACCCTTCCGTACCCGGTGCCGACCACGTAGTGGACGTCGTCCTGCGTCATGCCCGTGCCTTCGAGGGCCCAATCCATGGCGTTCTGGGCGCTCTTGGGGCTATCAGAGCCTGTCCTCATGTTGCTGTAGGCGTACAGCTTGCCGTCCACCATGATCACGGCTTGGGAGCTGACCGATCCCACGTCAACCCCAGCGCTGATGATCTCTCCTTCTTTCCAATCGATGTCGGGATCGTGCCAGTTGGACTCCGTCCAACGCCAGTATTCCTGTTTGGTTGTATCCTCAGCCATTCATGTCCTCCTTGGTTTGTTCAGGCCTGGAGAGCCTTGGCTCTCTCACTTGGCGAGGCCCGCTGCCAGCAGCGCGGCTCCCAAGGCGCTGACAAACTCGGGATCGTCCGGGATAAGGACCTTCATCTCGAGATCACGCTGAAGGGAGTCGACGAAGCCTACGTTCTTGGCCACGCCCCCGATGAGAGCCACCTGTGGCTCGACGCCCACGCGGCGCGCCATGGACGTGATGCGCGTAGCCATGGCGTCGTGAACGGCCCGAGCGATGTCTGTCTTCTCCGTCTTCTGGTGAATCAGAGAGACGACCTCCGACTCGCCGAACACGGCGCACTGTGCGTTCATGGGCACGGCCTTGGTGGAGGTCAGGGAGAGCTTGCCCAGCTGCTCCAGCGGCACCTCCAGGGCCCTGGCCATGGCCTCGGTGAAGGCCCCTGCGCCCGCTGCACACCGCTCGTTGATGGCGAAGTCCACGACCTTGCCTCGGTCATCCACCCTGATGGCTCGCCCTTCCTCGGCCCCCACGTCTATCACCGTTCTGGCCTCGGGGAAGAGATAGGCGACGCCTGCCGCGTCTGCTCCCACCTCGGTGTACGAATCGTCGGCGTCCTTGACTTCCTTTCTGCCGGCCCCCGTCGCGTAGAGCTTGTCTACCTTGTCGCGGGCGACGCCGGCATCCTTCAAGGCGGCATCGAGGGCTTCCCTGATGGCGGCGCCCATGTCCAGTCCAGCCATGACGCTCCCTTTCCCCAGGACCTTGCCGTCTTTCTGGATCACAACCTTCACGTTCTTGGCACCCACGTCTATGCCTGTGGTGATCATTATCACAACCTCCTCGTATCTAGTGGAAGCAGGGAGGATTGGCCACGCCCATCCTCCCTATGCCGTCTTACTGTAGTTTAGGCACACCCAGGCTCTCCATGAAGGATTCGATGCGAGCCATGGTTCTGGCCTCGTCGAACTCCCTCTCGTCGCCCATGTTGCCCTCGAAGACCATGACCGGGAAGCCGGCCTCCAGGATAGCCAGCCTGTTCTCAGCGATTCCCAGGCTCAGGCCCTCGCAGCCCCGGTTGTAGTGCAACATCACTCCATCCAGCTTCCAATCCTTGGCGATCTGAATCATCATGTCGCTCTTGTACTTCGGATGGTAGAAATGCTGCCACTCGGGCTTGCTGAGTTCCCATTCCACCAGGACGCGCAGCGCCTGGTCGCGGTCCTTGATCTTTACGCCCAAGGACTGGGGGGTCGGTCTGGGAACGAGATTGCCCTGGTCGTCCCATAGCCAGTTGCCAATGAGGGCGAAGGTGTAGAGGGAACCGACGGAGACGCAGCCATACTTCTCGGCCATGTAACGGAACACTCGCAGGAACCCCCAGGGCGGCTGGGTATCGGTCATCACCCGCGCCTGCTCGTTCTCCACAGCGGCAATACCATTGGCTACCCTATCCTCCACCTCGGCCTTCAGCTCCTCGTAGTAGTCCGCCACCGCTTGGGAGCTCTTGTGCAAGGTCCCCAGCACGTAGAGGGAATACATGGTCTTCTCCTCCAGGGGCGCGGGGATGGCCTGATTCAGCATGCAGATCTCTGCCCAGGTGGATTCGGAACGGCAGGTGTTGTAAACGGCCTGGATCAATTTCTCGTCGTCGTACTTGCGGCCCGTGGTCTTCTCCAGCCACGTGATGCCATCGTGCAGCTGACCTACCACGTAGTCAACGCCGTGCTCGGTCGTTTTCTCGTAGGGTCCTACAGCCACGTCCACGCAGTACATGGGGATGCCGCCCTCCAGGTCACTGACCACCTGGTACCACTTGGCGTGGCTGCAGCAGATGTGGTCCTGCCAGATAAAATCTGGCTTCGGGAACGGCTTGCGCTCCTCACCGGGCTCGACCCAGCCGTACTCGTTGAGGATGATGGAGCCCCAGTAGTTGCGCATGTAGGCGCAGAGGTCGCGGGCGTACCCGGCCCTCTCCGCGGCCTCCAGACAACGATCGGAGAAATCCTTCTGGAAGGCGATGGTGGCCCCGTATGGCTCGCTGGTGATGGGATAGACGTCGTCGCCGAGTCCCGCGGGCACGGCGTCGAAGGTCCAGGCCCCCCCTGCCCAGCGGAGGCCGCCTTTCTCGTCTGCTGCTTCGTAGTTTCTGTAGTAGTCGGCTCTTATCTCCTTGGCCCTTTCCCAGGACTTCAGAGGTGCTGTCTTGTATTTGGCCATTTGTCGATTTACCTCCTCAATATGCGCGCTAGCACGTTGGAACTGGTTGACTCGCGGACTTGCTCGCCTAGAACAGGTCCTCCTCTTGCAGGATCTCGAGGAAGGCCTCGACTCGAGTCTTGAACTGTCCTATGGGCACGGTGACGTCAAGCTCGAGGAAGAGGGTGGTGAGCCCTTGCTCCTCCAGAGCACTCTTGATAGCAGGGATGTCGATTTCATGAGGATCGCAGAACTTCTGCTGGAGGATCACTGCGCCGACGGCATCCCAGTCCTTGGCCAGGCTCAGGATGTGGGGTGTGCGAGTGCGCACTGGCCAATCCTTGGTGGGGCAGGGCACCCTGTTCACATACCTGGTGGCGATGGCGGTCAGGGGATCTCCTCCGTCGAGGGATACCTCGTCCCAGAAGTACCTGGTGCCTGTGCAGTGGTCATCAATGACGAAGGTGGAGCCACAGGACTCAACCATCTCCACGAACTCGTGGTCGTCGTCCTCGCTGCCCAGAATCATCAGGCGTTGTCCGACGGGGCGGCCCAGTGTACGTTTCTCCAGCTCTTTGAGGCTGTCCTCCACGATGCGGGCATGCTCCTCCTTGTCGGTTATCTGGCTGGCGACAACCATGTACATGGACTCCAGGCCGCTGAGAGGAGGTTCCTCCCGCTTGCGCAGCTCGTACACCTGCTTCATCAGTTGGCGATCTCGGTTGAGGATCTCAATGCCTCGCTTCAGATCATCATCGGTGATCTTCTTGCCGGTCCAGTCCTCGAGAGCCGTCTTGAACTTCTTGAGTTCTTCCACCAGATAGGGCACGGCCCGCGGGCTCTGTACGGCGTGAGGCATGGGGAGGTAGTAGCTCCAGTCCGTGGGTACGTGCAGCTCCCAACTGGTGTAGGCCTGGCGCACATGCAGGCAGGACTGGGCGATCATGATGCCGTCCAGATAGTCGTACTTGCCCTGCAGTCCCTGTGCCAGGCAGTCGCGGCAGAAGGGGCAGTACATGGCGAAGATGTGGGGCTCTGTTACGTCCTGTGTCTCATGGCTGCCCAGGATGCGCACCGGCAGGACGCCCGCGGCGTAGCAGATCTCCTCAGGCACATAGGTGCAGAAGTATCCCAGCACCTTGCCGCCGGTCTTGTCCTTCCAATACTTGGCATACTCATGCCGGTTCTCATACCATTCCTGAAACATCTCGATCATTGTGTTTGTGAACCTCCTTCAACCGATAGTCTTGGCCCCAGCCGAACGGGGAGCCGCGGCTGGTGCGCATCCAGGCCCAAGAACGGTGGTCCATGTTTGCTCAGCAACGCGTGAGGAATATATGTCAGTTGGGTATTCTGCCGTCCTGCGAGCGCCACATATCGATTATAGCACATATTATTCTCCAAGTCAAGCACTTTGTGAGGATTACTCCGGGGCTGCTTGGAAGACCGAGTCTACGAACTGGTTCGCTTTGGCGGTGAGAAGGGCGTAGTACTCCTTGAACAATTGGGCTGCCCGGACGCTCAGCCAAACGGAGGGCAGCAACTCGGGGGGCAGGTGAGGGTCCACGAAGGGGAATTCACGATACTCGTGGAGCAGCATGAACCGAGTGCCGAAACACTCCGCAGGATCCACTTCATTCCATTCTGCGGCCCTGGCCTTGTCTCGAGCTAGCATCGGCTCGTACTTTTCGACGAAGGCGTCGTACTGGCTGTTGATGAGCTTCAGGTCCCAGCATCGAGCGACCAGCACCTTGTCTTCGGCAAAGCCCAGGTGCTGCGATCGAAAGACCTGGACGAATTCGTCGATACCCAGGCGGCGACTGACGTCCGAGACGCCCTCCGTCACGTCCCACGGAGAGATCCAGATGGCCGTGTTGAAGGCCCCACACCCCATCCAGGTGAGCTGCCTTCTCAGCTTGTTCCTTTGCTGCCGCTTCGACTCGGGGATGTTGTAGGCGACGACGTACCAGTCGCCAGACCATTCTCCGTTCTCTGGTTCGAAGATGCGCTGCGCACCGACAGCGAGCAGCTCCACGCTCTTCTTGGTGAGGGAGTAGTAGCTTCTTCTGCCCACCCGGCGCCTCTTCAACCAGCCCTTCTTCCACATCCGGGATAGCACGGAACGCACCGCCTGCTCTGACATCCCCAGATGCTTGAGCAGTTCGATCAGACTGCCGGTCCAGATCTCACCGCCGCGGTACCGTATGTAGTCCCCGTAGAGGGTGAAGACCATGTCCTGGGAACCCAGCATGACAACCTCTCCC
>CAYGQI010000038.1:0-2048 GCA_964351925.1 uncultured Anaerolineales bacterium
ATGGATGTATGTAGAATTAGCCAATTGCGTAATATCCTATACCACAATTCATGTGTCTTGTCAAGGTCCCATGGTCGTCTCGGGCTTAGAATGTGTGCTGCCAGCGATGTCCGATGGCAATTGTTTGACTTTGCCCGGCCGGGAAGTTAGAATGAGGTGTATGCTGCGTTGGCACATGCCTCCGAGGTGCAGAGATTGACCCACCGCATGGGAAATGAAGGAAGTACCTATGGCTGGCGAAAAGTGCCATGGCTGCTGGTCCTTTGCGCCCTGCTTCTGATCACCGCACTGTCATGCGTGTCTCTGCCTTCGGGCTCGGGTGTCTCTCTCGATGAGCCTGGCATCAGTCCGACGCCGACGCCGATTCTGGTGGTGGTGACCCCCACGGCCGTGCCACAGGCGGTCATTGACGAGGCCTCGGCCGAGGATCTTCTGCTAATCAACATCTACGAGCGCGTCAACCCTGCCGTGGTGAACATCGAGGTGCTGCGGGCGGCCGCACCTGGGGTTGGCGGTGAGCTCTTCCCCGAAGGTGAGGGCTCCGGTTTCATCATCGACACGGAGGGCCGCATCATCACCAACAACCATGTGGTGGAGGGGGCCGACGAGGTTCAGGTCACCCTCCACGATGGGACCATTGTGCGGGCCAGTGTGCTGGGCACTGATCCCTACAGTGACTTGGCCGTGATTGACATAGACCTCCCTCCGCAAGTCCTCCGTCCGGTGGAGCTGGGTGACTCCGATGAGCTGAGAGTGGGGCAGCGAGCAGTTGCCATCGGCAACCCCTTTGGACTGGAGGGAACGCTAACCACGGGTGTGATCAGCGCTCTGGGCCGCACGCTCCCAGCCGAGACCTTGTTCGCGATACCTGAGGTCATACAGACGGACGCGGCCATCAATCCTGGGAACTCGGGCGGGCCATTGCTCAACGCCGAAGGGTTGGTTATAGGCGTCAATACAGCTATCAGGACGACGACGGGAGGCAACACCGGCGTAGGTTTTGCAGTGCCTGTGAATCTGGTGAAGCGCGTTGTCCCCAGGCTCATCGCCGAAGGGCACTACGACCATCCACAGCTGGGCATCAGGGGGCTGACCATCACTCCTGTCCTGGTGGAAGCGATGGATTTACCCGTGGATGGTGGGGTGCTGGTATCTGAGGTCACTGCTGACAGTCCTGCCGAGAAGGCAGGAATCAGGGGCGGTACGAGGGAGGTGTCCATCAGAGGCGACCTGGTGCGCCAGGGAGGCGATATCATTGTCAGCATCGACGGGCACGAGACAAACCAGTTCGAGGATCTGCTATCATACATCGTCATGGAAACCGAGGTCGGGCAGGAGATAGCCGTCGCGATCATTCGAGACGGGGAGGAGCGAGTGGTCAAGGTTGTCCTCGGAGCCCGGCCATAGGTAGGACTCCGGACAGGGCGACCAGGTTCGATTAAGTCTGCCGGTGGTCCGCGCATGAGGTTGAGGAGTCTGATCTGGACGAAGGGCAGTTCGCGAGGGAATTGGTAGGCGTCATCACTGACAAGAAGGGCTCTGACATCATCCTTCTCGACGTGCAGTCAGTTTCGCTACTAGCGGACCATTTCATCATCTGTACTGGGGACACCGAACGACAGGTCAAGGCCATCGTGGACGAGATTGTCGAGAGGGCGCAAGCGGCGGGTTTCAAGCCACAACACATTGAAGGGTCCCCCAGTTCTGGCTGGATGGTTCTGGACTACGGCACGCTCATCGTGCATGTGTTCTTGCCATCGCAGAGGGACTACTATGGCCTGGAGGAGCTGTGGAGCGACGCTGCGCTGGTGGTGAGGATACAGTGAGGCGGCAATGCTACGCTGTCAAGCGGGGCTCCTCCAACCTGGCCCACAACCTGGGAAGTTCCTTTGCGGCCGGGCCCAACACGACCTCGTCGGCATAGGGGGAGAGCGACGTCCTCTCCAGGTTGACCTCGATCAGATATGCTCCTTTGCTCTTCGCCATGACTGGCAGGGATGCAGCCGGGTGCACCAAGGCTGAGGTACCCACCACCAGCATCAAGTCAC
>CAYGQI010000038.1:2148-11568 GCA_964351925.1 uncultured Anaerolineales bacterium
GCTCGCTGGTGCAGATCGTCCACGTTCTGAGTGATGAGCGTGAAATCCTCGCAGCTTCGTTCCATCTGCACCAGGACACGGTGTGCGGCATTAGGCTCGCAGCCCGCGATCAGTCTGCGTCGCCAGTCGTACCACTCCCAGACTACTGTTGGCTCTCTCTCGAAGGCTTGAGGGGTAGCCAGATCCTCGGCGCGGTATTGGCGCCACAGGCCATCCTCGCCGCGAAAGGTGGGCACGCCACTCTCGGCCGAGATCCCCGCGCCCGTCAACACGGCGACGGACTTGAAACGTTGGTCTGTCACCCGCGTGCTGTGCCTTGTCTAGAACATCACGCTTTCGGCGGCGGTATCGTAGGAGCAGAGCTCGTCTTGGGAGAACCAGTGGCTGATCTCGTAGCTGGCCTCCTCCCCATCACTGGAGGCGTGCACCAGATTCCTAACGGCTCTTTTCAACTCGTTGGCGACGATGGGTGAGGTGATGGAGAAGTCCCCCCTGATGGTGCCGGGCTCTGCGAACGCGGGCAGGGTGAAGCCGCACATCTTTCTCACCACGCTGATGGCGTGGGCTCCCTCCACAACCAATGCCACGAGAGGGCCGGAGGTGAGATAGTCCACATTCCAGTCCTTTATCATACTGCCTATTTGCATTGGGTCGTCTGTGCCGATTTCCTGGAGGGGGTCCTTTCCCTGGTCGCGGTAGGTCTTCAGCGTCTTCTCACCCATGCCCCTGATCCATTCGGCGGTGTTGGGATAGTGGCTCTGTACGTGCTCCCTGGTAGCCTGGGTCATCTTCACGCCCACTATCTTGAGTCCTACCTCCTCAAACCTGGTGAGCACCTTGCCGACTATTCCTCTCATCACTCCATCTGGTTTGACCAGCACCAGGGTCCTCTCCACCAAATCCGATCGCATTGCACGAGTCCTTTCCTTGATCTGTGGCCACACTGCGAAGGCGTGCACCCTAGCCGCACGCCTTCATCTGTCGACGACCCCACCTTCTTTCGCGCTTGATGTCAACGGGACAACATCAGCCTCAGCCAACGGTACTTGTCCAGCGCCTTCTGCAATTCGCCCGTTCTCATGTAGGCGTCCGCGAGCAATTCGTGGGTTGGCAGGTGGTCTGGGGCACTCTCCGCAGTGTTTTCCAGGTCATCCTTCACTTCCTCGACCATGCTGCCGAAGGAGAGCATGAGTTCGTAGTGCTCCACTGCCTGGTCCAGGTCCCCCGCCTGTGAGTATGCCCGAGCGAGTGCCAGGCGGGCGCTCTGATCGCGCGGGTTGGATTGCAGGTGTTGGACGTAGTCTTCCAGAGCCCATGCGGCGACACGGGTCGCCTCGGGACTTGGAGCTGCTAGCGTCTCAGCTTCGTATCTGAGGACAGCCTCGGGAAGAGACGGCTCTTCTTCAGGGACTGACGGCTCTTCGCGCGCGCCGACCGGCGGTTCCGCGCCCTCCCAGGATAACTCCGAGACTTCCGCGGCGGCCATTTCTTCGATCGATGTCACCCCTGCCACTGGCGCGGCGGCTAATCCTATGTCTGTCGACTCGGCCTGAAGCTCTCGAAGCCAGGAGGGCAGTTCGTGTTCTTCCAGAGGCGCCAGGGGTACCTCCTCTGCGGCCGCCTCCGCCTTCTCCATAAGGATGCCTGTCTCTCCCTCCTCCGCTTGGGCCCTCAATTCCCGCAGCCACGATGGGATGTCCTCTTCTTCCAGAGGCATTTGCGGCAGTGCTTCGACCGGAGACCCAGGTTCCTCGTGCGTGACGCCTCTTGCCGCCGTCGCCTCCACCTGCAGTCCTTGAAGCCAGGATGGCATCTCCACCGGCTCCGCCGGCGTGGCAGGTTCCTCGGGCGTCTCGGCTTGGACCTCCTCGGGAACGGAGAGCGTACCTTCCCGGGCCACTTCCGCCCTCAGCTCCTGAAGCCAGGACGGAAGCTCTGCTTCCACCACGTGGGGTGCTGGTTCCTCCGGCAGCGCTTCATGCTCCTCCGCTGGGAGTGGCGTTTCTTCTCTGGTGGCCTCCTCCCGGAGTCGGCGTAGCCACGAGGGCATTTCCCGGTCTTCGGACGGAGGGACGGGCAAACCCTCGGCACCCGATTCCAGTGCCTCCAAGACCGTGGCGGAGGGTTCCGCAGCGGACTCCGCTCGCAACTCGCGAAGCCATGACGGCACCTCTTCGTCGCCCGCATCCGGGAACGCAAACTCCTCGCGGATGGCCACTCGTTCCTCAGTGGGGATTGGCCCCTCTTCTCCGGCACCTTCCTCCCGTATCTCGCGAAGCCAGGATGGCACCTCATCCGCTGGGGTAGTGGGTACTCCCTCAACGCTGTCCTCAGCCTCTTGAGCGGGCAAGGGCGGCTCCGCCCTGGCTACTTCGTCTCGCAACTGGACAAGCCAGGAGGGTACCTCCTCTCCCGCAGCAGAGCTCACGGGGGGAGCTTCCTCCCCTTCAGCCATGGATTCCTCGACGGTGATTGTCGGTTCTTCCTCACGGAGCCTCAGTTCTTCGCCGGCGACAGCCTCTTCCTCTTCTTCGATGACAGGCACTATCGTTTCTGCGGCGGCGGGTCTCAGGTCGCGAAGCCAGGTTGGGATCTGCTCCTCAGGGGTGGGCACTGCTTCAACGTCAGAGGGTGCCTCCAATTCGTGGCTCAGGATCACCCCCTCGTGCGTCTCGGCTCTCGGCTTCAGGTCCTGTAGCCAGGTGGGAAGCTGATCCTCCTCCAATGCCTCTGCTAGATCTTCGGATTCATCCCGAAGCGCTCCGATGCCCGGCTCGACTGTGCGATCCGGAGCCCCTTCCTCTGCCAGCATGGCCTTTGATCTCTCCATCCAGGCCATGATGTCCTCGATGGAGTCCGATTCATCGGGCATGGTTTCTCGAAGGCGCTCCATGGTCTCCGGACTGATCTCCACCTCCGCCGAGACTCGGCGGAACTCGAGCTCCGTTTCGGCTTCCTCAATCGGCTCACCACCCATGTCGTAGGCCTCTGGCTGTGGAATCTCCGCTGGTTCCTCTTCCCTGCGACCGGGCTCCCGGCCTAGCGTTTCCTCCCCGGTGACCACGAGTCCCCCTTCGGCGGTCTCGCGTCGCAGATCCGCCAGCCAGGCGGGTACGTCCTCGTCAGCTGCGAGCGTGTCTTCTTCCTGCGGTGCCTCCGCCCGCATTGAGCGCAGCCAATCGGGGGTCTCCTCTTCTCTCGCTTCTATGGAGGGGGCGGGCTTCTCTTCACCGGAGACCTGTGCCCCAAGCTGGCTGAGCCAATCTCCGGGCTCCTCAATGGAAGTTGGGCCTGCCTCGGGCCCTTCTTCCCTGGGACCTTGCTCAACCAGAGTCTCCTTGGGGGGCTCGTGCAGGTCGCGCAGCCAGGATGGCGGCTGCCCATCGCCAAGCTCCGGACCGCGGTCGCTTGGCTCCACGCCCTCCTCCGCGCCGGCTCTCTCTTGCGCCAACTGCCGAAGCCAATCGGGCATCTCCTGTGTCCTGGCAGGCGATGGCACGGGTGCCTCGGCTGATTCCCTTTCCTCCTCCTGCAGCCTGCGCAGCCAGTCGGGCATCGCTTCCTCAACACCTTCCTGCGGACGCTGGAAAGACGACTCGATCCCTGGCTCAGGGCGCTGGGCAGGGGAGGGAGCTTCGGCTCTGATCTCCTGGATTTCCTGCTCAAGGTGCTTCTGGTCCAGCCGGGGGACGGCGACGCTCTCGGAGGAAAGGGGAGATCGTTCACGGAACAGCGCCTGGGCCACGACATTCTCTGGATCTGTGGCTCGCGCGGTCTCCAGCAGCGCCTGGCCCTCCGCTTCCCGACCGCTGTCGAGAAGGATCTCGCCCAGGATCAGGTTCGCCTTCAGACAGTTGGGATACTTCTCCAGTATGGCATCACAGACCTTGGCCGCATCTTGTTTCTGGCCGTTCCACCAAAGCGCCTGCGCGAGTGCGACTTGGATATCCACGCGCTCGGCATCCGCTTCCAGAACACCCCTGAACTCGTCTATCGCCCGCTGGTAGAGTTCCTCTCTGAGATAGAGCCTACCGAGGGCTGCCGGGGTTAGCTTCAGCTTGGGCGGTGCGGTACCGTCACGGTCGCCGCAGAGCCTTTGCAGTTCCTTCCGAATCTCGGCATTGCCGGGGCTGAGTTCGAAAGCCCGTTCCAGTTGCCAGATCGCCTCGTCCAGTGCGCCCTGCTCGTCGAAGATGATGCCAAGGCCTACGTAGACGACCATGTCCTCCATGTCAACGCCAAGGACCCTCTTGAAGAGGTTTGCTGCCTCTACGTGGTCTCCTTTCTCAAGGCATGCCTCAGCCAGGAGACGATATGCTCTCACGTGCTTGGGGTAGCGCCTCAAGATGTGACGGCAGATGGCGATGGCCTGCTCGTATGAGTCAGCCCTGATGAGCTCCTTTGCTTCGTCACAGTACTTGCTCAGCGTTGTCTCAGCCATGGTTCTTCCTCCGCCAGCACTCAGGAGCTGCGGTTTCGCGCAATAGTATTATGCACTTTATTGCTGAGGTTGTCAATGTAACTGGGAGACGGTGGCGCTGTTGGCCTGGCACGGACAGTCTGGCGCTGGGCATTGCCGGCGCGACACACTTCCCAACCAGGCCAAATGTCGTTGATGGAGACACCATGACGGATGATGTGTGTCTACACCAGGCGGTGCACACCTTTGACGTGGATTATCATGTCATCAACTGAGGTGCTTGGGCGCGGAGATGGACCCAACGGATCGTCTATGTCCTCACCGAGTAGGGCTTGCAGAACAGCAGCAATGGAGTGAGCCAGGCCCTGCAAATCGTATCCTCCCTCCAAGGTGAAGGCGAGCCGGCCGTCGCAAAGCTCGTCCGCCATCTGCTTCAGGATGCCTGCCAGGGATCCATAGCCAGCGGCGGAGACCTGCATCATTCCCAGCGGATCCCTCCAGTGGGCATCGAATCCCGCAGAGACTAGGATGAATTCCGGAAGATATCGCTCGGCGATGGGGTACAGAATCTCATCGAAGATGCGCTCGTACCCCTCGTCTCCTACGCCCGCGAGGAGGGGGACGTTCACGGTGAAACCTTCGCCTGCGGCAGTACCGATCTCGGACCAATGGCCGGTCCCGGGAAAGTAAGGGTACTGGTGTGTGGAGAAGTACATGACGGAATCGGTGGTGTAGAACATCTCTTGTGTGCCGTTGCCGTGGTGGAGGTCGAAATCCGCAATGAGGATACGGGACAGTCCCCTGTGCTTCAGAGCGTATTGTGCGGCCACTGCCACGTTGTTGAAGAGGCAAAACCCCATACCGCGGCCCGGCAAGGCATGATGACCAGGTGGACGCACTAGCGCAAAGCCGTTGCCTGCCTTGCCGTCCAGGATGGCATCTACCAGGTTGAGCAAGCCGCCTGCCGCAAGGAGCGCGACTTCGTAGGAGCGGCCGTTGAGATAGGTGTCGGAATCGAGGTTTCCACCCCCTCTCTCGGCGACGTCCCTGGCAAGCTTCACGTAGTGCTCGTGGTGCACTGCCAGCAGATGCTCTGCGGGCACCGAGGCAGGTTGAATCTGGACCAGCTTCTCCAGGAGCCCGCGCTGGTCAAGCACCTGCATGGTCGTCTCCAGCCGTTCCCGGCACTCGACGTGACCACGTTGATTGTGCTCCAGGTAGCTGGGGTCGTACACGTAAGCTGTGGACATGGTCTGCTCTCTTCCGTCTGGTCCAGCACCTGGCCGAGCTTGAGGCGGGTATGCTGGCATTCGGCGTGTCGCTAGTCGTAGAACGCTTCGTCCACGAGAGCGTGGACCTTATCCCAATCTGGGTAAAGGAGACTGGGTTCGTCCCCCGGCTGCCGCTGCGACGGATCCAAGTGTGATCGGTCTATCACCACTGACCTGACGTTGTCTGGGTCCACCTGGGCGGCCATGTTTACTAGCTGAATGAGCGTGGTCGGCGACAGGTCAGTGTAGAAGCTTTGACTCATGGTCTGGAGCAACTCCGGCAACCGTGGCAGCATCTGCAGACTCAGGGCCTTCTTGCTCAGCGCTACCAGTGCTGTCTGCTGTCTGGCCATGCGGTCGAAGTCGTCGCTGCCGTGCCTGGTGCGGCAGTATATCAGCAGCGTCTCGCTATCCATGTGCTGCTGCCCTGCGGGGATGTGAATGGTGATCTCCCCGCCGCGGTCGTCAGGGTAGTGACTGTCCCATATTTCCTTGTCAACGTAAATGTCCACCCCTCCGAGCAGGTCGACCGCTTCTCTGAATCCCTGCAAGTCTATCATGACGTACCCCTGAAGTGGTATGCCGAAGTCTTGCTGGATGGTGTCCATCAGCAACGCGGGTCCACCTCCGGGGTAGTTCTGGGTCTCGCCGAGCACGTGCGCGATGTTGATTCGTTGCTTTCCGTGCCCGGGCACCTCCACGTACAGGTCCCGGGGAATCGAGAAGAGCAACGCCTGGTTCGTGTCAGCGTGTAGCGAGGCGATCATGATGGTATCTGTGCGGAAGGACCGGTGTTGCACCTCCCAACGCCGGTCCAGGCCCGCCAGCAGAATATTGACTCGAGGGTTGCCCTGCGGGCCGAGCTCTGCGGCTTGCTCCGGCGGCATGTTCTCGAAGCGCGGACCCACGGCTGGAAGAAGGCCGCTAGCCTCCAAGGGGTGAACCAGGGTGCGGAACAGATCGTAGAAATAGGGGATCTCAATCAATTCGTAGAAGAGGTAGCCTGATGCGACGCCTGCGATCGTACACAGGGTCATGGTGAGTGAGGCGATCAGGGCGATGCTGAGGCTGCGACAGCCGCTATGTCTGGTGGTCTTGTCTCTCATTTCCTTCGATGAAGCGATCACCTTTCAATTATAGCATCTCCGTATGTCATGTCAAGACCGGTACGGATTCGCGCGTGAATGGGTCTCGTGACCGCTCGGCCGCCCGCTCACATCCGAGAGGAAGGACTCGTAGCCCGCACATTGAGTTCAAAGGACCTCGTTGGAGGAAGAGTGCCACGTCACGGCGTGAAAGCGTTCCGGCGGCAGCGTCCTGCCTCGGAATGGCGGACGCCTGCCAGTAGCTCCCCAAAACAAGAAATAGCCCCAGGGCAGCATGGCCTCGCTGCCTTGGGGCTACCTTGGCCGTGCATTGTTTGGGCGCTGTACTACAATCTGATAAAGAGCGGTGCGAGTACCAGGGAAGTGGTGGCCAGCAGTTTGATGAGCACGTGCACGGAAGGCCCAGCAGTGTCCTTCAGGGGGTCTCCGACGGTGTCCCCCACCACCGATGCAGCATGAGTTTCCGTGCCCTTGCGGATGACATTGCCAGCGCTGTCTTTGAGCAGCCCTGCCTCGATGGACTTCTTGGCGTTGTCCCAGGCGGCGCCGCCGTTGTTCATAACTGTGGCCAGGATAATGCCGCTGATGGTTCCCACCATCAATAGGGCGGCTTCCGCCTCAGCCCCCAATATGATGCCCACGGCTATGGGTGTGGCCAAAGCCAATACCCCAGGCACGATCATCTCCTTCAGGGCTGCTCGCGTGCTGATGTCCACAGCACGGGCATAGTTCGGACGAGAGGTACCGGCCATGATACCTGGATCCTCGCGGAACTGCCTCCGCACTTCCTCGATCATATTGCTGGCTGTGTGGCCAACAGCGCGGATGGCGAAAGAACTGAACAGGAAGATGAGCATGGCGCCGACGGTGGCTCCTACGAAGACCTCCACTTTGGAGAGATCCACCACCTTCGAAGCGGCGACCATCTGGTTTATGACCTCGGGGGCATATCCTAGCCCCTCCATGATTCTTGTCCGCACCAGAGCCACTTTGTCGAGGTAGGCGGAGAAGAGAAGGAAGGCCGCCAAGGCTGCCGAGCCTATGGCGTATCCTTTCGTCAGCGCCTTGGTGGTGTTGCCCGCCGCATCCAGAGCATCTATGCCACGGCGGATCTCTTCCGGCGCACCTGACATCTGCACGATGCCTCCTGCATTATCTGCAATGGGCCCAAAAGTATCCATGGCGAGGATATAGGCGCAGGTCATCAGCATGGCCATGGTGGACACCGCAGTGCCATAGATGCCGCCTATCGCAGCGCTAATGCCTAGCATCCCGCTGGCCTGAGCTCCAGCCCAGAAGGAACCGATTAGAGCGATACCGATAACGATGACAGGGGCCGCCGTATTCTCGAAAGCGACAGCTATGCCGGCAATGATATTTGTCGCCGCGCCCGTCTTGGATTGCTCAGCGATGGTTCTGACAGGGCGCCAGCGGCGACCGGTGTAGTACTCGGTGATGGCCACAAAGGCTAAGCTAGTAAGGAGGCCGATGAGGCCAGCTATGAAGAACCACCACCAAGCCTGCCCCAGCATGAAATATGTACATGCAGCCAGCCCTATGATGCAGAGGACCAAGGTGACTGCATAGCCACGGATGAGAGGCGTCATAGGGTCCTCGCCTTTACGCAGCCGCACAGACATTACACCCACGATGGAAGCGATCAAGCCCAAGGCACGGACTACTAAGGGGAAGAAGATCCAGGTAGTCACTCCGGTGGCCTTGGCCAGGCCCACACCCAGGATCATCGCTCCGATGTTCTCCGCCACGGTGGATTCGAAGAGGTCCGCACCTCGACCGGCACAATCGCCCACGTTGTCTCCCACGAGGTCAGCCACGACTGCAGGGTTGCGCGGGTCGTCTTCCGGGATGCCTGCCTCGACTTTCCCTACCAGATCGGCGCCCACATCAGCGGCCTTGGTGTAGATACCGCCTCCCAGTTGAGCGAAGAGGGCCACGAAGCTAGCTCCAAACCCGAAACCCACGATGATAAAGGGCGCATCGTGCGGGGCACTGCCGCCGCCATACAGGTAGAAAATGGCGGCTACCCCCAGCAGACTCAGGGCGACCACCAAGAAGCCGGAGACTGCCCCGCCTCGCAAGGCTACGACCAAAGCCTCGCCTATGCTCCTACCCGCAGCGCTGGCGCAACGCAGGTTAGATTTGACCGCTATGTACATGCCGATGATGCCTGAGATGGCCGAGAGTGCAGCTCCGGCCAAGAAGGCAACACCGGTGCGGATGCCCAACTCCACAATGCTGATCTCCACCTCAGGGTACCGTTCAAACAAGGCAATTAGCCCCCCGACAAGGAGGGCGGTGATCACCGCCAGTATGGCGATCGTAGTGTATTGACGCCTGAGAAAGGCCACGGCCCCCTCATAGATTACGGCGCCTACATTCTGCATTTCTTCCGTGCCTGTGTCTCGGCGCAATACATCCCAAGCCAAATAAATGGCGAAGAGGATTGCCGCCACACCGCATACAGGCACCACCCACACCAGATTCAAAGTCATATCTACCTCCTTGATATGCTGTTTCGGGGGAGTCCCAAGGCCAACCCCATGACACGGATTAGAGTATAGCAGCGAGCGCCTGTGCTGGCAAGCCTTTGGGCAGCGAAACG
>CAYGQI010000039.1:0-3894 GCA_964351925.1 uncultured Anaerolineales bacterium
GAAAGCCTGCCTGGCTCTGTCCAGAGTGATGCGCTTCTTCATGATTTCCAGCATCTTGGGTGATCCAGACTCCACGCCGAAGAGGATGTAGTGACAGCCAGCTTCCTTCATTGCTGCCAGGACCTCGCGGTCCACCGAGTCCACGCGGGCCTGCACGATCCAGTTCACATCCACTTGTCGATCCAGAAGGAGCCCGCACATCTCCATGACCCTCTTCTTGCTGAGGGTCAGGCAGTCATCGTCGAAGTAGATCTCGTCCACCCCGTAGTCTCTGACGACGTGCTCCATCTCGTCCACTACGTTGGCCGCGCTTCTGGCCCTGAACTGGTGACCATACAGGGTGTCGGGCCACAGACAATAGACGCAGTGGTATGGACACCCTCTCGAACTCACCATGGCCGTGGGACGTTCGCCGGAGTAGATGGCTGCTCGATACCCCTCCTGTGGGACGATGTGCCGCGCAGGGAACGGCAGGGAATCCAAATCTTCGATCAAGGGCCTGGCAGGATTGACACACACCTCGTCCCCGCGGCGATAGGTGAGGCCCAGCACCTGGCTTAGATCATCTCCAGCGGCAAGCGCCAGCGCGAGCTCCCTCGTCGTTATCTCGGCCTCGCCGCGGATCACGGCGTCGATGGCAGGGTTCTCTTTCAGTATCTCCTCGTGGAAGAATGTCGGGTGAGACCCGATCAAGGCGACGAACGTACCCACGAAGCTCTCCTTGGCAGCCCTGGCCGACTCCAGATCGTGGTAGATGGAAGGAGTCGAGCACTCCATCACCACCAGATCGGGGCGGATCTTGGCCACCGCCTCGGAGAAGTCAGTGATAGACATCTCCTCCATCACCGCGTCCACGAAGGCGACCTCCAGTCCAGCCTCCTCGAGCACGGCCGCGATATAGGCGAGATAGATGGGATACTCCAGGTACTTGTCCTTCCTCTTGTGAGGCCAACGCACGTCTGACCGTGCCCCGTAGCCCTCACCGGGCCAGGGTGGATTGACCACCAGGACCTTCATGACACCTCCGCCTGACCCTGACTGGAACGCACGTAGCTCTCGCACAACTCCACAAACTGAAGGGCCAGCTTGCTCCACTCGAACTTCTCTTTGACCATTTCCAATCCGTTCTCACCCAGCCTGGCCCTGAGTTCGCGATCCTCAAGCAGTTGACGTATCTTGGCGGCCAGATCCCCGGCATCGCCCGGCTGGTAGAAAAGGGCCGTCACCCCCTCCTCCGCGATCTCCTCCAGGGCTGGCAGGCGCGGCAGAATAGCCGGCACGCCGCACGCCCAGTACTCGAACTCCTTCAGCGTGACCCGTCCCCGCGCCGACAGCACGTCGGGAAGTATTACGAGACCGACGTCGCTGGCGCTGATGAAGGACGGAATCTCGCGCTGCTGCACCCAGCCTGAGAAGAAGAAATGATCATCCAGCGAGTACTCACTCACCTTCTTCTTGAGGCCCGGCACGGCGCTCCCGTCTCCGACCAGCCAGAAGCAAGCACGCTCATGCTCCTCCACGACGAGGCGAGCGGCATCGACCAGCAGTTCGGGATCGTCCTGAGGGTCAATCGCCCCGTGGAAGATCAGTACGTGGCTGGCACCGCTGGCGTGAGCGTCCCGCAGGGCACGGCCGTCAACAGGGTGGAAGATGCTCGTATCCACTCCATCGGGCACCACATCGATCTGCGCGGTCCGTGCACCGTACTCCACGGCAATCCTCTTCATGGCCTCGCTGATAGTAATGATCCGATCGGATTCGCGGATCACTTTGTTCTCTAAGCGGCGCCCGCCGCCCATCACCGCCCTCAGCCATCCCCCCGGGGCGTAGTCCTCCAGGTACTCAAAGAGAAGGTCCGTAAGGTCCAAGACCGCAAGTGAGTCGGGACTCCACCTCTTGCCTAGCAGAGCACCATATCCAGCAATGGAATTATGGGAGATAATCAAGTCCGGCTTCAGCCTGCGAACGGCCGCGGCCACTCTCATGATGTTGTACGGAAAGGCCACCATGTACTTGGGCATCTTCCACCTGCCCAGCCGGTTGACGCCCTGAAGGGACACCCAATCCTCGCATCCCAGTCCACCTACGGCCTCTCTCCTCGTGACGGCGATAGATGATGCCACATGGACCTCGTGCCCTCTCGCCACTAAAGCCCTAACCAGACTGGATATGCGTGGTGTGCCCCCTCCACTGATGGGGACCAGCTTCTCGAAAATGGTGACCAAGACCCTCACAGAATAACCTCAATGGCTCATGCCAGGTTCGCTGCCCTACACGGTCGCCTGAGAGTCCAACCCCTTATAGACCTCCTCGAACCTGGCTACCTCTCTCTCCCAGCTATATCTCGCCACCACCTTCTTCCTTGCCTGCGTGCCCAGCCTCTGCCTCCAGGCCTCGTCCTTGATTAGCCCTAGGAGCAGCTCGATGAACTCGTCGTCCACCTCCTTGGTGAGCAGGATCTCCTCGCCATGGACGAACTCCAGTCCTTCCGCCCCGATCTCAGTGGACACGATAGGCCTGGAACACGCCGCGGCCTCCAAGATCTTCAGCCGCGTTCCCGACCCGCGATCCATGGGCACGATGATGATGTCTGAGGCCGACAGGTAGTCCGTCAGATTCGGCGACGCATCCTTCCTGCTGCTAATGAAGCCAGTGAAGAACAGACGTTCCTTCTCGTATGCAAGCAAGTGCTCGTAGTTCTGGCCCACGATCATGAACCACGAGTGGGGGTATTGGGCGGTCACCACCGGGTAGATCCGCTCTGCTATGTACTGCGTCGCCACCGTGTTGTGCGGAGCATCCATCTTGCCGACGTAGGTCATGACCACATCATCTGGAGCGATGCCCCGGGCCTTCCTGACCATCGCCGCTCCGTCCCCATCGTACTTGAAGACCTCATGGTCCGCGCAGTGGCTTATCACATGAATCCTGTCCTGGGGCACATCGTACAGGTCCACCATGTGCTGCTTGTCCACCTCAGATACGGCCACAATCCTGTCGGAGACACGACAGGCCAGCCCCTCCAACAACTTCAGCACATAGGTGGCGTACCAGGGCGCCTCAAACTTCACCTGCTTCACATACTCGGCATTCTCTTGCACCAGGACGAGGGGCTTCCGGTATCGCTTCTTGAGGAAGTATCCAGCCAGGATTGTGAAGAGCACCTGGCACTGGATGATGTCAGCACCGACATCGCGCATCAGGGTTTCGGCAGCCCTGTAGTAGTAGGGGTTCACCAAGAACGATTTGTATTGCAGGCGGTCAAAGGCGCTGGCAGGACAGTAGCGAACGGTGAGATTAGGATGTGAGATGTCTGCTGGGCCGCCCTGCGAGAACACCCGACTGAGCAGGACGCCCAGGACATGCTGCGGGGCCAGATACTTGACAATGTGGTAGATATTCTCGCTATTCCCATCAACTGGGGGGAAGATGTCACTTGGCGACAGTACAAGGATCTTCCTCACTTGCTAAGAACACCTCTCAGCTTGAAGCATCAAACACCAAGTAGTTGGCATACCTGCGTAGTGGCGTCTTCAGCAGGAATGCCTCCAAGCCTTTCACAGCCGGTAGCAGGAACCCTAACCGCCGATTCCCAAGGATGGGAATACGAAACGGGTAGGGATAGAAGCTGAATTCCTCGATCTTCATATCCTTGAACCCCGCCGCCACTGCCAGGTCCGCGAGCCACTCCCTGTTGCTGTCCAGCAAGCCCCGCTCGTGCTGAGCCATCCTACCGAAGAGGCTCATGATGGGCGAGCGCCCGTTTACCTCCGCTCCCACGACACGGCCCTGACGGCTGACCGCCTTCAGGTTCTTCATCGCCCGCAGCGGCTCGGCCGTATGGTGCAGGAAGTCTTTGAAAAAAACGATGTCAACGGAACCACTGGCCAGGCC
>CAYGQI010000039.1:3994-11451 GCA_964351925.1 uncultured Anaerolineales bacterium
CTCTTTGAACCCTTCACCCCTGTGCTCATGCATGGCGACCACCTACCAGGGACCACTGCGCTAGACGATCAAGTCCTTGTCCTTGAGTTCCCGATCCACCTCATGGAACCGATCTGCTGCCTCTTGCTCCCTCACCCAACCTATCAGATCGGAGACGCCTTCCTCAAAACTCACCTGGGGTGCGAAACCAAGCCTGTCTTCGATCTTGGTGATGTCGGCAAAGCAATGGCGGACGTCCCCTCGGCGGTATTTGCCAACGACCTGAGGTTCGATCTGCCCGTCTGCCAGGCTGTCGATCAGCACCCGCGCTATCGCAAGAATAGTCAGCGACCTGCCAGTGCCCACGTTGAAGACGTCATAGTCGGCTTCGTCGCGCTCCATAGCCAACAGGCTTGCGCGGACAACGTCATCCACGTGGACGAAATCCCGGCTTTGCAGTCCGTCCTCGTAGATCACAGGGGGCTGCCCATTGAGCAGCCGGGACGAGAATATCGCTGCCACGCCAGTGTACGGATTGGAGAGTGCCTGGCGTGGGCCGTACACGTTGAAAAGGCGGAGCGCCACCGTAGGGATTCCATAAGCACGACCAAAGCAGAGGAACATCTCCTCGTGATCCCTCTTGGTCACCGCATAAATCGAGGTGGGAAAGAGGGGTTTGTCTTCGTCCGTCGGCAGCGGTTGCATCTCCCCACCGCACGACGGGCAGAGCATCTCCCATTTGCGCTCCCGCAGCTGGTCGTCCTGTCTCAACTGCGGATAGCCCACGCCGCACTTGCCGCACTCATACTTGCCCTCGCCATAGATGGACATCGACGAAGCCACAACCAGCTTCCTCACGCCCAGGCGCTCGTTGGCCAGGATGTCCAACAGCGTAGCCCCGCCCAGGGTGTTCGCCTCCACGTAGCGGCGGATCTGATACATCGACTGGCCCACTCCCACGGCCGCGGCGTAGTGAAAGACCACGTCGACTCCCTCCAGTGCATCCTTCAGGGCCGAGCGGTCCCTGACGTCTCCGATGACGAGTTCGGCCGCAGGATTCAGATACTCCGGAACCTGGCGCTGCGCACCGTGCACCTGAGGCTCCAGGTTGTCGAACACACGCACGTCATGGCCCTTCTCCACCAGGGCGTCCACCAGATACGAACCTATAAAACCGGCACCGCCGGTGACCAAGATCTTGCCTTTCTCACCCATCACGACTCCCGTCCGCAACGATCTCCTTGGACTGGTGCGGCATGTCTCTGGGGCTCGCCGACCATTCAGAGATGGTATCACAGCGAATACCTTCCAGCAACCTAATTGCTCGCGGTGAGAATTCGCTCATAGAGCTGCAACGTACTCTCGGCGATAGACTCCCAGGAGAACAGCTTGGAAAGCTCTGCTGCCCCAAGAGCCAGCCGCTTCCGCAGCTCGTCCGAGGCCGCCACTTCGCGAATCCGGTCGGCCAAGGCCTCAGGGTCACTCGGCGGAGCCAGGGACATGTTCTCTCCTTCAACGATCTCTGAGAGATGCACCTGTGGGTAAGTGCTGACGATGGGCATGCCGTGGGCCAAAGCCGCCATGAGCGTCCCACGTCGAAATGACGCGCCATCGCGATACGGCAACACACAGATGTCGGAAGCCCAGAAGCTGGCGGAGGCTTCCGGGCCATCAACGAAGCCAGTCCACTGCACGCTTTCAGTCAGGTTCAGATCCCTGATTAAGCTCTCGACCTTCCGGAGGTAGGCCAGGTTGGTCGGATCGCTGGAACCCACCTTGCCCCCGATCATCAGCAGCTTGATTCTCTCCCCTGAAGCCACTAGCTGAGCCAGGGCCCGGAGCAAGGTCTCGCCGCCCTTGCTCTCGTTCAAGAAGCCGAAATAGCATAGCAGAGCCTCATCCGGCCCAACACCCCATCGCTCGCGCCACTTCCACCGATCATAGTCTGGCGGAGCCTGAGGATGTATGTTGCTCCCGATGGGGAACAGGTGTAGGCTGTCCGCGCCGTACCGCTCTGCCTCGCTCCGATCCTCGACATTGGTAACAACGGCAGAGTCACTCCCCATGATGAGCGCCTTGGTCACCCATCTCCGCAGAGGACCAGCCTTGGGGAAGAGATAGGGCAGTTTCAGGTCGTGGAAGGTCACCACCGCCTTCGGTCGCTCCTTCAGAAGGCGCAGCCTCCAAGGGAGGAAGTTGATGGCCGGGTGCATCTGGTAGGCTGCGGTCTGATACTGGACATTGATGATTTGGGATCGAGTACGCTTCAGCAGCTCGGCAATGGGCGACCAGCAGGAGAAATCCCAGCGCTGGATCACTGGATAGAGAGTCAGCCGCAGATCGTCACGGGCGAGAACGAATCCCCCCTCGGCAGTCAAGGGCGTCGCCAACGCCGGTGCTGCCTTCACCGAGGAGACAACGTTCACTGCGGCTCCCAGACGGCTCAAGGCCAGGCCGATCTCTCTCGTGAAGTCCCCGACCCCGCCCTGCATGGGTGGAAACTCGCCGCTGACCAGGCAGATTCTCATCCTACTTCAGACCTGATCGCAGAACTTGCCAGTAGGCCGCCACACGCTGCTGACGCAAAGGCCGCTTGTGACCCACAAGCCACTTGAGACTCTCCAGGATTGTCTGCCAAAGGTAGGTAGCCAGAAGATAGAAGCGGAGTGCCTCGGCGCGCCAACCTCCGCGGTGCTTCCTGAAGAATAGCACTTTGCTGCGCTGGAACTGGACATGTCGCACGGGCAAGACCTGTTCGCTGCTCTTGCCCTCGTGATGTATCACCCGCGCTGTGGGGAGGTACACCACCTTCCAGCCTCGCGTCTTGGCCCTGTAGCACCAATCCATCTCTTCTGAGTACATGAAGAATCGCTCATCGAGAGACCCCACCTCCTCCAGCGCCGTCCGGCGCATCAGCAGGCAGGCTCCCACAAGCCAGTCCACCTCTTGCATCTCATCATCAGCCCGATCCAGCACGTAGTACCTGCGGAGTATTCCACTGTTAGGGAACCATGGCTGCAAGAAAGTGCCTTCCAGGAAAGCGGTGTCAAGGCCGGGGAAACGACGCCGGGACGATTGTACCGTTCCGTCAGGATAGAGAAGCTGTGGGCCCAGTGCGCCCACCCTGGGATGCTCGTCCATGTGAGAGACCATCTCCCACAGAGCGTCTTCAACCACCTCCGTGTCGGGGTTCAGCAGCAATACGTGGCGGCCATCGCTAAGGGATATGCCCTGGTTATTGCCAGCCGTGAACCCGAGGTTACGCTCGTTGGCTATCAGCTCGAGCTGTGGACGCTCCTGCTTGAGCATCTGCACGGTTCCATCGCTGGAGGCATTGTCCACGACAATGAGCTGCCACGAGAGCTGTCTTGGCCGGCCTGGCCTCAGGCTCTCCATCACGGAACCTACACAGCGATGCAGGAGTTCCCTGACATTCCAGCTGACGATGACGATGGATAAGTCGTGGGCCACTGGCTATCACCGGGGTCATACAAACCCCCGAGTGCTTCGGGGGTTCAAGAGGTTCATCCTCACTGGCAGCGGCCCTATCTCCGGCCGCCAGGGTCCTTGGACAGACCTGCGTGGCCCACGCACCACCGCGCTACCGCCTGCGCTCCAGTAGGTAATCGGCCAGGTCCAGCATGACCTGCCTGTACTGGTTTGCGGGGAGGGCCCTGAGAGCTTCCTTGGCTTCCGTGGTGAAGCGCCTTGCCTCCTCGCGGGCCGATTCGATGGCAGGTGAATCCCGCACCATGTCCACCAGGGACTGGATTCTCTCTTCGCGCCCCTCCCGTTCCTCGAACACCACGCGCAGCAGATCGTGCTTTGGGTGCTCCTCGAAGTAGAGCAGAAGAGGAAGCGTAACTGTACCCTGGCGCAGGTCGCTACCGATGGGCTTTCCCATCTCAGCCTCGTCGCCCACGAAGTCTAGGATGTCGTCGACGATCTGGAAAGCCATGCCCAAGTTGCACCCGTAGTCGCGCAATGAGCGCACCGTGGCGCTCCCCGCTCCGCTGAGCAGGGCGCCAGATTCCGCAGAAGCGGCAAACAGAGACGCGGTCTTACTGTACGTGCTGTGATAGTAGCCTTCCTTGGTCCGCTGCCACCCATCCTCGTCGAAGGCGTGCGTGATCTCACCTCTGCAGATAGTCATCAAGGTCTTCGAGAAGATGCTAACCACGGGCACGCTCTCCGTAGCAGCCGCCAGGTCCGCTGCCCTCGCGAAGAGATAATCCCCCACGAGTATCACCGCTCCCGCGCTGAGCTTCGCGTTCAAAGTGGCATTGCCTCGCCTCAGGAGGGAGCCGTCCAGCAGATCGTCGTGCACCAGCGTCGCCGTATGCAGCATTTCCACAGCTGCTGCCAGCGGCAGTACTCTGGATACGTCATGATCGTGGAACTTGGAGGCCAGAATGACCACGGCAGGTCGGATGCGCTTCCCACCGCTGTCCAGCAAATACCTGAGTACCTCTCCTAGTTGGGCATGCTCGGCATCCGCTGCTTGACGCAGCTTCTCTTCGACGACCTCCAACTCCCTGTCTATCGGCTTGAACAGCGACAGAATCTTCAATGCCCACCTGCCCAGCTGAGTCTGAGTAGGCCTACACCGAACCTATGGCCGATCGAACACATCAGACAACATCTGAAAAGAGCTACGGGTCTGGTCCCACTGCGCCCTGCCCAGGACTAATCGAGCCTGAAGACACGGGCGGCGTTATCCGTGGTGGCTCTGGTCACCTCTTCCAACGGGACGCCCTTGATCTCGGCTATCTTCGAAGCCACAAGCCGCACACGCGCCGGCTCGTTGCGTTGCCCTCTGTAGGGATGCGGCGACAGGAACGGGCAATCCGTCTCCACCAGCAGCTTGTTCAACGGAAGGCGCCCTACGAGCTCCTGCAATCGCCTGGCGTTCTCATAGGTGACAGGCCCTGCCACCGATATCAGGAAGCCCAACTGGAAAAGCTCCTCGGCCATGGCTTGATCGCCCGAGTAACAGTGTACCACACCCAGTGGGGGGCGCAGCTTTCCGTTCGATGTGGCCAGATTCTCAGACCACTCGCCAAGCATCCTCATCACATCGCCGTGGGCGTCGCGGTCGTGAACTACCACGGGCTTGCCAACTTCGGCGGCCAGGTCCAATTGCTCCCCGCAGACCCGTCGTTGCGTCGGGCGCGGAGACCGGTCGCGATAGTAATCCAGTCCGATCTCGCCCATGGCCACCACCTGGGCATCCGCGCTCAGCTCTTTCAAGCTCTGCAGATAGGAAGTGGTGACTTTTCCAGCCTCGTGGGGGTGCACTCCCACACAGGCCTTCAGATTCGCGTGCTTCTGGGCGAGATACACCGCTTGGCGACTCGATTCCAGATCGAATCCCACGGTAACGACACAGCCCACTCCCTCGTCGCCAGCTCTGCCGAGGACCAGTTCCAGATCATCCTCAAACTGCGAGAAGTCGAGGTGCGCATGGGTGTCGACCAGGGTGGTTTCACTGTCTTTGAGGCTGTTCAACGCCAGCCTCTGGCCTACACCGACCCCTTTAAGAGGGCCAGATCATGCTCGATCATCATACTGATCAGTTCCTCAAACGTCACCTCGGGCACCCAACCTAGCTTCTCCCGAGCCTTGGTGGCATCTCCCACTAACCGATCGACATCAGCCGGCCTGATGAAACGCTCGTCAACCCTCACGTAGTCCGCGGGATCCAAGCCCAGATAGCCGAAAGCCACATCCAGTAACTCGCGAACGGAATGGGTCTTGCCGGTGGCTACTACGAAGTCCTCGGGCTCGTCCTGCTGCAGCATCAGCCACATCGCCCTCACATAGTCACCGGCGAAGCCCCAGTCCCGCTGGGCCTCCAGGTTGCCCATGGGTAGCTCCTCAGCCAGACCGAGCTTGATGCGAGCCGCTCCGAGGGTGACCTTGCGCGTGACGAATTCCAGGCCTCTGCGGGGCGATTCGTGGTTGAAGAGAATCCCCGAGCACGCGAAGAGTCCGTAGCTCTCCCGGTAATTCACGGTGATCCAGTGCCCATACACCTTGGCCACCCCGTAGGGGCTGCGCGGGTAGAAGGGGGTCCGCTCTGTCTGGGGTACGTCCTGAACCTTACCGAACATCTCGCTGCTGGACGCCTGATAGAACCGGCCCTCGGGGACGACCATGCGCATGGCGTCCAACATCCGCGTGACGCCTAACGCGGTGAACTCGCCGGTCAAAACTGGTTGTCTCCAGGACGTGGGCACGAAGGACTGCGCAGCGAGATTGTAGATCTCGTCGGGTCGGTATTCCTTCATGACGTCCACGAGGGAAACCTGGTCCAGTAGGTCGCCCTGCGCCAGGACGATCTTGTCCTGGATGTGGCTTATGCGATCGAAGTTGACCGTGCTCGTTCGACGCACCATCCCGATGACCCGATACCCCTTCTCCAGCAGCAAGTCCGCGAGGTACGAGCCATCCTGCCCGGTGATCCCGGTTATCAGGGCTGTCTTCATCACTGCCCCCCCATATCCTCTTTGACCCTCTCGCGCCAGTAGTCGAGGATTTCTCTCAGGCTCTCGCGCAAGTTCACCGTGGCGCGCCAGCCTGTTCGCTGGCGGAACTTGCTGCAGTCGCTCACTACAACCGGAACGTCGCTGGGCCTCATCCGAGAAGGATCCTGCACGACATCGATCTGGGCTTCGCTCATCTCCAGCAATGCCTCCAGAGCTTCCCGAATGGAGTACGCTCTCTCAGCGCCTAGATTGTAGACTTCTCCATCCTCGCCGCGTTCAAGGGCCAGGTAGTAGCCGCGCACCATGTCTCTCACATCGGTGAAATCGCGTTTCGCCTCCAGATTGCCCACCAGCAGGCGCGGCTCACGGCGCCCATCCTCGATCTCGGCGATCTGTTTCGCGAAATCCGAGGTCACGAAAGCGGGGCTCTGCCGCGTGCCGATGTGATTGAAGGGACGCACTCGGACAATGGGCAGGCCATGGCTGACGAAGTACTGGTAGCCCAGCATGTCTTGAGCGATCTTGCTGACGGCGTAAGGGCTATAGGGTCGCAGTGGAGTATCCTCAGTGACCGGCAGTTCGTCCGGGAGAATCATCCCGTACTCGTCGGCCGAGCCCACAACCAATACCTTGGGTCTGGCCCCAGAACCGACCAGGATCTCCAGGATGTTCAACTGAGATCGGATGTTGTTTTCCATGGTCTGCCAGGGGTTACTCCACGAGAGCGGGACGAAGGCCTGAGCCGCGAGGTGGAACACGCAGTCTGCATTCGCCTTCGACAGAATCTCCGACGCGACCTCGGCGTCCGACATGTCGCCCACGATGAGATCAAGATCATCTCTAATGTGAGCGATGTTTGCCCCGCCGCTGACAATGTCGGTCCCATAAACCTCCAAATCTGTGTGGGTCAGTAGGTAGTCAGCAAGATGACTGCCTGCGAACCCACAGACCCCGGTGATCAGCGCCCTCAAGTCACTCTCCCAGCCAGGT
>CAYGQI010000040.1:0-3543 GCA_964351925.1 uncultured Anaerolineales bacterium
CCGCCCATATCCTTCCTCCGTGCTCCTGCACGATACCGAAGGCGATGGACAGCCCCAGCCCCGTGCCCTGGCCGACGTCCTTCGTGGTGAAGAAAGGGTCGAAGATCTTGCCCAAGTGCTCTTGAGGGATTCCCGGCCCGTTGTCGAGGATCAGGATGCGGATCACCCTGCTATCTGCCTCTGATCTCACGGTCAGACGTCGTCGGCCCTGCGTCTCCATCACGGCTTGGTGCGCGTTGTTCAGAAGGTTCAGAACCACCTGCTGCAACTGCTGCGGGGCCACCATGGTCCACGGCAACTGCTCCTGGAACTCCCTCGCCAAGTCGATGTTGTCAACCTTGAACTGGTAGGATCTGAGGTCCACCGTGTCTCGGAGGATTTGGTTGATGTCGGTGTATCTCTTCTCGGTCGTCTCCTTTCGAGCAAACGTCAGGAGGTTGTCTATGATTCTAGCGCTTCGCTGAGCCTCGTGGTATATGGTCTGCAGATCCGCCCTTACCCCTGAGCTGACGTCAGCGGCCTGGAGCAGCTGCGCATAGCCCATCACCGAAGTCAAAGGGTTGTTGAGTTCGTGTGCGACGCCCGAGACCAGTTCGCCTATGGCGGCCAGCTTTTCCGTTTGCAGGAGTTGCGCACGCAGAGTCTTGTCGGCTGTGACGTCTCTGACAGTATGCACCGTGCCCTTGGACTCGCCTTCCTCATCGAAGACGGGAAAGCTGAAGACGTGAAGGGTCTTTCCGAGGCGAGGCTCCTCGAACTCAATGGATGCTGGCCCTCCGGTCTCTATGGCCTGGCGGTGAGGGCAGGAGGGGCTTGCCGGGTCGCTCCAGTAGGAGAAGATCTCGAAGCAGCGCTTGCCGACGAGTTCGTCCAGAGGCATGTCGAGGATGTCCGCAAGCGCCGGATTGGCCCTGACTATCCTCAACTCGGTGTCGTAGACTGCAATACCGTCCCTTATGGCGCTGAATGTGTTCTGCCAGTCCTTTTCGCCCTGAGCTATCCTCTGGAAGAGCCGCGCATTCTCTATGACGACAGCCAGGTGACCGGCCAGGGTGGAGAGAAAGCGCACAGTATCTTGGGAGAAAGCCGCACGTTGGTCGCTCTCGACGTTCAGAACGCCAATGATCCTGTTGCCGACCGCCAGGGGCACGCACACTTCGGAGCGCACGCTATCATTACCCACGATGTAGCGAGAGTCCAGAGTGACGTCAGGCACGTTCAGCGGCTCGCCGGCCAAGGCGACCCAGCCGGTGATGCCTTCGCCCAGCCGAGGCTCGATCTTCCTCGTAACGTCTGCAGCGTAGCCCGCGCCAGCCGCTATCCTTAGTCTCTGCTCTTCCTCGTTGATGAGCATAACTGTGAGGGCGGAAAAGCCCAGTGTCTGCTGGAGGGCGCCCACGATTCGGTCCAGGATTTCGTCGAGATTCCACGTAGAAGTGGCGGCCACCGATATCTCGTGCAGAGCAGAGAGCTCGTCTAGTCTGGTTCTCGTTCTTTCGTACAGCTGCGCGTTTTCGATAGCCAGTGTCGCCTGATTGGCGAGGGCTTGTAGCGTCGCTAGTTCTTCTTTACCGACTTTCTCAGAGCGCTCGGTGGCAGCCGTGAGAACACCTAGCGGCCTGTGGTCCAGCACGAGGGGCACGGCGACCATGGTACCCAAGCCGAGCAGGTTCTGTACGGCGCTGGCCGTGCTCTCGTCGAAAATTGACCCGAACAGATCGTCGAGCCGGTCAGTGGTCAAGATCCTGCCTGTGGACAGGGCATCTACCACGAGGTCACTGTCGGGCCGCAGTGGCAGCCGCATCCCGGCCAAGTCCGTACCGGCGATCCGCTCTATGTCCTGGAGTTGTGACTTGCTGAGGCCGCTGATGGCGACGTTCTCCACCATCATCTTCTCTAGCTCCACCACCCCGATGGCGGCCGCTGCATAGCCCAAACCCTGCACCACACTGTCTACAACGCTCTGGAGCACCTTGTGCAGTTCGAGCGTGCGCGCCAGCGAAGCACCGGTCTGCTGGATCGCGACCAGTTGCCGGTTCATGGCCTCGAGATCGGCCAGGTGTGACTTTATCTCCTCGTAAAGCCGGGCGTTCCGCATGGACACACTGAGCTGGCCGGTTATGGCTTGCATGGACATCAAGTCTGTATGGTCGAAAGCGTTCAGTTCCGAAGAGTGCACGTCAAGCGCCCCGACGACTTGCGTGCCAATCTGGATGGGGACCACAAGTTCCGATTTGGTGAAGGGCATGCCCGGGAAGCCCTCCAGATACCGTGGGTCCTGCGCCACATCGTTAACCACGACGGCCTCTCCGTCCCTGACCGCCCGACCGATGAGCCCTTCATGGATGCTCTGGCGATAGCCGGGGATATGCATGTAGCTCTCGCGACCAACGTCGGCCAGCTGGACTACCTCACCCGTTTCTTCGTCGATGACGAGTATGGACACGAACTCGTAGTCGAAGGCTTCCTGGATGGCGTTTGCCGTCTCCTGAAGCAGTTCATCGAGGTCGAGACTGGATGTAGCGCGCCGTCCGACCTGGTTCATGACATCCAACTGGACCGCGCGTCGTTTCTGCCGCGCACACAAGCGGGCGTTCTCGATCGCCATGGCGACTTGGTTGCCTATGGTGGTCGCCAGGTCCACTTGCCAGTCTGAGAACGGGCGCGCCTCAGTCGAGTAGTCCAGGGCCATGAGGCCGATAATCTCTTCTTTGGTCACGAGAGGAACCAGAAGGAGGCTCTTGATGCCGAAGGGCTCGACCCATGATCGTGGCAGTTGGGACATCGAATCCGAGTCGAGGACAATCGTCTCCCCATGCCTGATCACGTTGGCGATGACGGGAATATCGTCCACTTTTTCAGCGGTGAGGTTGTTCCTGAAGACTTGCCACTGCTTGTCGTCTGGCAAGCCCGACGCGAACTGTGACATCATGGGGACCAGCTTACTATTGTCTCCGTCGAGAAGCAGGACGCTGCACCGCTCCACCATGCAGGTCCGGGCTGTTGTCCGGGCTACTCGCTTCAGCACCTGCGCTGGGTCGAGCGTCGAACCAATGGCTTGGGAGATCTCGTTCAGGGCTGCCAGTTCCTGGACCTGACGCTCTTTCTCGGCGAAGAGTCTGGCGATGTCCATGCCCACCGCGATCTGCCGTGCGAAGAAGTCCAGGAGTTGAAGGTCGACGGGTTCGAAGCGCCCATGGCCCGCGTCGAGCAAGGTTACTGTGCCCAGGACTCCTGCCTTGGATAGTAATGGCACACAGACGAGGGTGCGGAACTGCTCTCCTCCCATGATGAGTGCGGCGTCGGAGCCTCCTGCGGAATCGCTGATCACAATCGGCCGCCTGATGTCCGCAACTCTGCCCGCTGCCTGCTCTCCCACGTCTAGCTTGGGGTGCCTTGCCACATACTCAGGTGACAATCCTCGCTGACCATGTAGCGTGAGTTGCTGCCCATTCGTATCGAGGAGGTGTATGGCACCCTTCTGGGCATCGAGCAACTCCAGTGCCCTGTCCAGGGAGGTGCTGAGGAGCTGGTCTAATTCAA
>CAYGQI010000040.1:3643-5982 GCA_964351925.1 uncultured Anaerolineales bacterium
GAGGATCCGATAGGCAGTTGCATACTTAGGATTGACTAAGAAGCTCGGGCTGAGGTTCAAGGGCCTCTCCTTGTCGGCCAGGTCGTCGAACAGGCCCTGGTCTCGAGCATCGCGGATCTTCCCGTCTGCCACTTCTGGCTGGTTGATAAAGCTCACCGTCAAAGAGAGGTCTATCCTCTCGTCTCACATATGTTCGACTCAGGCAGCTTGTAGTCAATCGACTGGTACGTGCGATGTGCTTGTTGGGCGGAGCTCAGCAACTGCCGGGGGCAGCGCTGTCATCGAATGATGCCTCTTGCTTTGCCGCCCCACAAGCCCAGGCAAATAACCCCTCACTCGGAATGACTCGGGCCGAATGCTGGAGACGGTTCAGTCTCTGGCGCGGAGGAGTTCTTCGATCTTCTCCTTCAGTTCCTGCATCTTCAGCGGCTTCGCTAGATAGTCATCGGCACCAGCGTGCAGGATCTTGCGGATGTTTTCGTCAGTGGCGAAGCCGGTGATGGCAAGGATCTTGATATGCTTGGTCGCCGCATCGGCCTTGACCCGATGGCAGACGTCGAAGCCGTCCATTCCTGGCAGCATGATGTCCAGGACAATGAGATCCGGCTCGAAGGCGATGACCTGCTGTCCTGCGTCGAACCCGTCTGTAGCTGTCGAGAGTTCATACTTGCCTTCAAGCCGTAACGCGCCCTCGATAAACGTGACCAACATTGGCTCGTCATCTACAATGAGTATGCGCCTCTTGGTACGACGCTTCCCGAAAAAACCGTCATCTACGAACATGCCGTTTCGCAGGAGAAAGTCCTTGAAATCGGTACGCAGGACACGGTAGTGCCCACCGGGTGTGGTGAATACCGGCAGCTTGCCAGAGCCAATCCATTTGAGGACCGCCGCGCCCGTCACTTCACAGTAAGTGGCTATGTCTCCTGTGGTCAGGAATCTCTGCCTTCTCATCCGCCTCCTCTTACATCAGTGGCTGCCCGACGCGAGTTCGCGTTGTTGCTATTATCTGCGTAATTGGCGATTTGCTCCCAGTGTACCTGCATTCTGTGCCAATGGCAATAGGAGAAAAGTACCTCTTCACTCTGGTGGTGAACCGTGGTAGAACGAGACGAAGCCGCCACTGGGCGTGCAGCGCGCCATGCAGAAAAGCGCTGAACGTGGGACTGTGCTCTACGCCCAGCCAAGTCGGAGGTCGAATCACGCGTGGTGGGTGATGGCGTGCAGCGGATGCAGTGAGATAGACGAAGGCCCAATACGCCGTGTGCGGACGGGAGCCCGCATCGGCGACGACGCTTAGCTTCAGTGTTCCGGGTCGGTCTCAAGCAGGGCTTTCACTTCTTCGTCCGATGTCTGGTCGAAGACGTTGTAGAAGGCACCAACTGCCCAGAAGACCTCGGGCGCGTGCAGGCAGTAGAGTTGATCCACCTCCTGTCTCAGGCTCTCGATACTGTCTCTGGGCCCGACGGGGATGGCGAGGATCAGTTGGAGTGGTTGTTGGCTCTTGATGGCTTTGATGGTAGCGAGAGTGGTAGCGCCAGTTGCCACTCCATCGTCGACGAGTATGACCACCTTGCCTGCCAGATCCGGGCTTGGCCTCTTTCCTCGGTACTCGGCCAGTCGCCTATTGATCTCTTGAGTCTGTCTTGCCGACTCTTGATCGATGTAGCTTTGCGATACGGCGAGCCTTCTCGCCAATTGATGGTCGATGAGGAGCGTTCCGTCGCTGGCCACTGCCCCGATCGCCAGCTCGGGATTGTGAGGGGCGCCGATCTTGCGGGTGATGTAGACATCCAGAGGGGCGTTCAAGACCTGAGCGATCTCGTGGCCCACAACTACCCCGCCGCGGGGAATAGCCAGCACGATCAGGTTGGGTGTGCCTTTCAATGATGCCAGTTCCCCAGCCAAGGCCTTCCCGGCTTCGCGGCGATCCTGAAACATCATGCCGACCTCCCTACTTCTACTCTATGGCCAACGCCAGTGCCTTGTGCACTGCGTCGGCGGGGTCGGCGGCGGGGATGATGCCCCGCAGCTCGTCCCGGCCCTCTTTGCTCAATTCCCACGAACTCAACCCTACAACAGGGATTCCGAGTTTCAGGGCGTGCGCGATCTCTGACAACGTGCCGAAGCTTCCGCCAACTGCAATCACCGACTGAGCCGAGCTCACCACGATCACATTCCGGGCTTCTCTCATGCCCGTCACAATAGGGATGTCAACGTAGGGGTTGGCGTCACGGCGGCTGGTGCCAGGCAGGATGCCGATAGTGAGGCCTCCCGCTTCCTTGGCCCCTCGACATGCGGCTTCCATGACCCCGCCCAACCCTCCGCAAACCACAGCG
>CAYGQI010000040.1:6082-9810 GCA_964351925.1 uncultured Anaerolineales bacterium
GCGCCAGTGTCCCGGTATCATCTTCTGCTCCGACCCAAATCACGTTCGGGCGGCTACTGCTCGGGAAACAGCCCAGTCCAGAGAAACTGATGGTGAAGGGCTTAACGCCCTCGCTCCCCTGGGTTACGGCGTGAACAATCTCCGTTATCGTACTTGCCGGTACATTGCCCAGGAACTTCAAAGTGAGATGTATCCCCTCCGGCTTCACCCAGCGCACATGGTCCGCAACGCCCTTGCTCTTGAGAGAGCCCTGGATGCGCCCCAGCTCTCTCCTCAGGTTCTCTGAGAGCTCTATGGCCACGAAAGCCCTGATCTGCTCCATTCCTTTCCCGTTGGGATTATATCACACCACTTAGTCTTGCTTCAAACAGGTGTGTGCGTGTTGTTCGTGGCCGCGGTCTCATCTTCGACAGATTCGCCAGTATCTTTCGGCGAATCCTTGGTCGGGGCTTACCGCCCTCGAGTATTCACGCACGCGAAGCGCCATGGTCTTGTCGCTCTCGAATAGGGTCGCCATCTGGGACTGATAGGCTGCGATAGCCGTGATCTTCGCTTTCAGGCACTGCTCGTCGAGCAATTGCACCTCTGACTCCCACTCCTGCGTTCCAAGCATTCTCAGTGCGCCTGTGAGAGCGCCGGGCCTGTCGACGTAGGGGTAGTCTTCGTAGAACACGATCTGGCTGGAGTGGGCTTGCAGGCTGAGCAGTGCGTCTCTGACCAATTGGTGATCCACATGGTTCGCTACAGCCAGCGGCGCGTAGACTGTTTCGTCCCGCGACGTGTGCAGGCCAGCGATGATCTCTGCCAATCGAGACAGCAGCCTGGATTCTGAGGGATGGATGGGGCCAAAAAGCTCTTGGTCTGAAGAGTACAGAAAGGAGTCTTGACTGAAGCGGTAGATGGCGTCGGCGTATGCCAGGTGCAGGTATTCTGCGCCGAGTAGGTTCATGGCGCTCCTGTCTTCCTTCCTGCGCACGGTCGTCGGATGGGTGGCCTTTCCCCATCTACTGTGCGTCTGGGCTGCGTATGCAGAGAGCTCCGCGTGCTGTGGCTCACCGGCGAAGACAGTGACGACCAGTACCGGAGTGCCGCTGGTGACCTGCCGGCGTATCAGTCCTCCGCAGGATAGGACAGCATCATCAAGGTGTGGTGACAAATAGAGGGCCCGCGCGCTCACGTCCTGTGTCTCTGAGGGGCAAGACTATCACACTTGCGTGCTCTGGGCTACAGGCGTTGTCGCCGATGACTGGAATGGGAAGCCATCAGTCGGAGCTAGTGCCGGTATCGCCGGAGTGTGGCCAACAAACGCGTCGGTCCCCGGCTGGCGATGGCGGTGGCCCTCTCGCCGGATTGTACGATACCACGTTTGACTTTGTCGTGAATTGTGATAATATATCGCCCAAAAAGCGGAGGCTTTAGACAAAGTGAAGAGAACGTTGCTCGCAGCTCTCATTGCCGCGGTAGCGGTAGTCGCGGCCTGTAGCGCTCCAGAAGTTCCCGCACCGCCGTCTGGTATGCCCACACCGCGCCCCAGGGGCACCGATACCCCAACGCCGGCGAACGACGAAGAGGCCGTCATGCAGTTGCTGAATGCGGAGGCTGAGGGTGTTGTCTCACAGGACATAGATCGCTTGATGGAGATTTGGCACCAGGATGGGGTAGTCACTGACGCCAACCACACTCCGGACAACCCTTCTGACGATCGCGTGTGGGACGGCATTGCCGCCATCCGGGAGAGATACGTGAACGAGATCTTTCCATCCGCTCCTAGCTCGGTGACCCACCCTGATGCGGAGGTGACGGTCGAGGGCAACACCGCTACGGCCGTCAGTACCACGACAATTGGCATAGACCACGCGCCTGGTGGCGACCAATGGACCTTTGTCAAGACAGATGGCCGCTGGTTGATCACCGGTCTGACCTTCAATCTCGAAGCCCAATAGTCTTGGCAGCAGTGCCACTGTCAGTACAACGGCGAACATGTGGCAATAGGGAGCCCAGTATCTCCAGGCCGCCATCTCTAAGGGCGACGGCTGGGACAGAAAGGGGCGAACAGTGGGCGAGCTCGACCAGATCATCAGTGTGGCCCGAGGAGAACAAAAGGCAGATCTGCTGCTGAGGAACACTCGGCTGGTGAATGTGCTCTCCGGCGAGATTCACGAGACCGACGTTGCCGTGTCCGGCAATCGCGTTGCGGGGCTGGGGCCATACGAGGCCAAGGAGGTCATGGATCTGCAGGGGTCCTACCTGTGCCCCGGGTTCATCGACGGTCATGTACACATCGAGAGCTCTATGCTACGGGTTTCTGAGTTTGCGCGGGTCGTGGTGCCCCACGGGACGACAACGGTTGTCGCTGATCCCCACGAAATCGCTAACGTCCTGGGGCTGGATGGCATTCTGTACATGATGGAATCAAGTAAGGGCAGCCCCCTCGAGGTGTACTTCATGTTGCCCTCGTGCGTTCCGTCCACCGAACTGGAGACGGCGGGTTCCCGCTTGATGTCCTATGACCTTTCTCCACTGCTCCGTGAAGACTGGGTGGTGGGTGTGGCTGAGATGATGAACTATCCTGGGGTCTTGGACAGGAACGGGGATGTCCTCGCAAGGATAGCTATGGCCGGCGGCAAGCGGGTGGACGGCCATGCACCGCGCTTGTCTGGCAAGGATCTGAACGCTTACATCGCCGCGGGCATCGCCTCAGACCACGAGAGCAGTTCTCTTGAGGAGGCAAGGGAGAAGCTGCAACGAGGGATGTACGTCATGATCCGCGAGGGCAGCGTCGCCAAGAACATGGAGGCGTTGCTGCAGTTGGTGACTCCGGAGAACGCGCGAAGGTGCATGTTGGTCAGCGACGACAACGATCCCGCGGAGTTGCTTGAGCATGGACACATGGATCACATAGTGAGGAAGGCGATAGGCTTGGGCTTGAAGCCCGTGCTGGCAATCCAGATGGCCACCATCAACGCTGCGGAGTACTTCGGGCTGAGGGACCTGGGTGCTATCGCTCCCGGCTTTCGGGCCGACATGGTGGTTCTCGATGACTTTGACAGTTTCCAAGTCGACAAGGTCTTCCGAGGAGGCCGCCTGGTTTCCGAGAAAGGCGAGATGCTCGACATGGGCGGCGAGCGTCGGCCGGTTCCACTGCGGGGCACGGTCAACGTGGCATGGATAGAGCTGGAGCACTTTCGCATCGAAGCTGAGGGCACCAGCGTCAGGGTGATCGAGCTGACGCCCAACCAACTGGTGACCAATCAGTCAGTGGAAGCAGTCAAGACAGTGGATGGTCTTGCTGTGGCCGACGTGGAGCGAGACATACTCAAGTTGGCCGTTATCGAAAGGCATATGGCCTCCGGGAACACCGGTCTTGGTTTTGTGAGGGGGTTTGGGCTGAAGCGTGGTGCCTTGGCTTCTTCGGTAGCCCACGATTCGCACAATATCATCGTGGTGGGCACCAGCGACGAGGACATGATGACCGCTGCAGTGCAGATCGTCAAGATGCAGGGAGGACTCGTTGTCGCAGCTCAGGGAAAGGTTCTGGCCACGGTGCACCTGCCAATAGCTGGTCTGATGTCCGAGAAGTCAGCGCGGGATGTGATGAACGAGATGGAGGTGATAAACAAGGCTGCTAGAGAGCTGGGCTGTACAGTGCCTTCCCCCTTCATGGCCATGTCTTTCCTGGCTCTGCCGGTCATACCTCAGCTGAAACTGACCGACAAGGGCTTGGTGGA
>CAYGQI010000040.1:9910-11446 GCA_964351925.1 uncultured Anaerolineales bacterium
GGTTCCAGGCCATGCCTGTCGAGGAGTTCCACATCCTTTAGGAGGGTCTTTGTGGGGCCGTCCGCGACGACTAGTCCCCCGTCCAGAATGACAGTGCGTGGCAGCAGTTCGTCCACCAGGCGTATGTCGTGAGTGGCCACAATCATGGCTTGAGGCAATGACCTTAGAAGGCGGATCAGGCCCCGTCTTGCACGTGGGTCCAGTTCTCCCGACGGCTCATCGAGTGCGAGGATCGCCGGTCGCATCGCCAGAACAGTGGCTATGGCAATGCGTTTCTTCTCCCCCAGACTCAGATGGTGTGACATACGACGTTCGAAACCTTCCATCCCGACCTCGGCCAGAGCCCAACGCACGCGGTGGCTGACCTCCTCCTCGTCCAGGTTCATGTGGAGCGGACCGAAGGCCACATCCTCGAACACGGTCGGGCAGAAGAGTTGGTCGTCTGGGTGCTGGAAAACCAGCCCCACTTGGCTGCGGACCAATCCCAGGTTGCCATTGCTCAGTTCTCTGCCCATGATCCTGACGACACCCTGTCCGGTGAGGATGCCATTGAGGTGAAGCAGTAGCGTCGACTTCCCGGCCCCGTTGGGTCCGACGAGTGCCACTTTCTCCTGCGCGTGGATCACAAGGTTGATGTCGTCAAGCGCCCGTCTGCCGTCGGGATAGCTGAAGGAAAGACCGACTAGCTCTATCACGGAGCCCGGCCTACTGTTCGTCACTCCAGGCAGGCTGTCCTGAGGTAAGCTGTTCTCCGTGGTGCAGACCGGTACCCCAGACGCGGTTGCCATCTCAGGTCCCTCGCTGGATACGACTTACCAGCAGCACGGTCAGAAGATAGATCAGGCAGGCCCCAATGACCATGAAATCGCTAGGCCCCAATTCTCCGGACCTCATGGTACGGATATCCCCGTCGAAACCTCTGGAGAGCATGGCAGCGTGGATGCGTTCGCTCCGCTGGTAGCTACGCAGAAACAAAGAGCCGATCATGCCTCCCAGCACTCTTGTCTTCCAGATGATGCTTCCTTGGGCCGCTCCCTTCGGGCTGGCGCTGCGGGCTTCCCTGGCGCGGTGCAGCCGGAGGGCTTCATCCGCGATAATGAAGATGTAGCGATACATGAAGGAGATCACGGACACAAGGACCTTGGGGACCCGCAACGACCTCATGGCGGACACGAGGTCCGGAAAGCTGGTGGAGGTGACCAGCATTGTGGCAATCAGCACCGACAGCCACGCCTTGGTGAGAATGCTGGCGAAGGCGACGATGCCCTCGTAACTGATGGAGACAGTCCACTGAGCCAACTCGACGGCGACGACTGTGGTCCCTTGGCGAGTGAAAATCAGGGTCAGCGCGGACATGGCGAACGGGATTGCCACCAGTGATCTCTTGAGGACCAGCGCAGGACTGATGCGCGATACTCCCAGGACGAAGCCTATGGCCAACAGGACCAGAAGATACGAAAGCCAAGCCCCCGCGGGCAGAGCAGTGATGGCCACGATGAAGGCCAGCGTGAGGACCAGCTTCACCCTGGCATCGCG
>CAYGQI010000041.1:0-1094 GCA_964351925.1 uncultured Anaerolineales bacterium
GAGACAAAACAAAATCGGGGGCTTCAAGCCCCCGATTTGCCTTCTTCCTTCTCTAGTTCCTGGTAGTGACGCCTCTACTCACCGCGCTGGGAAGGGCCACACACCAGTATCCCCGACCAGACTACTTAGGCTTCTTGTTATTGTTGTCCTTGGGCCCTGCATTATCTGGTCGGTCGGGATGGTCGGGATGGTCTTTTGGACCGGCATTGTCCGGCCGACCTTTGTCCTCGGGCGGACCGCCTTGATCCGGCGGGTTCTCCTCGGATTCGGTTGTGGTCGATGCGGCCACGCTCAACTCTTGCTTTATTTGACCCCAACCCGAGCCAGCCAGGCGTCTCTCCACCAGCTGCTCAGGCGTCACGCCCTCGAACTCGCCAGCTAGCTTGTACGCGACGACTATCGTGCCGTAGCCAGCGCCCTGGTCCAGCAAAGCCTGCACTTCCTCTGGCGTGTTCTCCAACCGTTCAGCCAAGCGCTGGGCTGCCTCCGACACGGTGCCTGAGATCGGCAGGTGCCCAGAGATGATCTGACCAAGGTTGCGATCGCGGTGGCTGGGTGGAAGGCCGAGGTACTTCGCGATCTCACCCCAGCCCATTCCCTCTGCCCTCAATTGGAGGATCTCGGGCACGGTCAAGCCGCTGTCCCGAGCCAGGAAATATGCCGCCGCCACTTCTCCAAAGCCGTAGCCGTCGCTTCGAATGGTGACCACGTCGGTCACTGGCACGTCGAAGAACGCCGCGATGCAACTCGCTATCATCTCGCCGCCGGTGACTGGCTCCGTGCCGCTGATGCTGCTCGTCACGTACGGGCTTGAGACGGCACGAAGACCATCGTTCGCCTCACCCGTCCGGGACGAAGAAACACCAGCCGAACTTGCGGCCAAAGCCGCACCTGCCGTCAGCATGAAGACACTGCCCACTATGATGACGCCAATGAGAACCCTACTCCTCACTACCCAGTGTTCCATCTCTGCCTCCCTCCGTCACACCCGAGCATAGGCCAACCACGCTCAATCCAGTCCTGACTCCAGAGAACCTCCTACCATACACACCATGCATAACGGATTGGCGACGGATGGGATACGGCCTCTCATC
>CAYGQI010000041.1:1194-11387 GCA_964351925.1 uncultured Anaerolineales bacterium
TACCATACACACCATGCATAACGGATTGGCGACGGATGGGATACGGCCTCTCATCCCATGCGATCATATGGGTGCTCAAATACCTGTCCCCCTTATGCCCTGCAGCGCTGCGGCCCGCGCCCGGGGCCGCCGGAGACTGCCACCATGGCCTGTGACTCCGGATTCCCGCGGTCGGGCCCAGGCGGCTAGCCCGCTCCAACGCACATGACAAGAAGCACAAGGCACCGATATCACACGCCGAAGACATCTCCAAGCCACCCCACGATGACCCTGGCAACCACTTCCTCGTGCCCTCGGTAGTTGTGAGGAGCGCCCTCCAGAACCACAGTATCGCAGCGGGGGCTCGATACAGCCTTGGCCTTAAGGGTAGCCAGGGCAGCCTCAGGAGTGGTGCTTATGAATTCGGCCACTGTGCCCATCGTGGCCAAGATAGGACAACCCAGTTTTGACACTACCTTCCACCGATCACCCGGCCTGCCAAACCTGAAGATGTCGGGCTTGGCCGTGACGAAGAGACTATGGATCGTACGGGCGGACATGGGATACGGAGCAGGCCCATCGTCGAGAAGGGCCTCTCCCTGGCCGGACGATACCTTCTCGATAGCCCAGGATAGCGTACGTTCGGCCTCAGGACCCATGGCCTCGACCCACAGGCCCTGATCGGCTGGCGACATCAAGATCAATCCCCGAATACGTTCATCAGAGGTCTCGCTGCAGTAGAAGGCGGCCTTGTGGGCTCCGAAGCTGTGCCCCAAGAGCACTATCTCCCGGTGGCCGTGCCGTTGTAGGAAGTCGAGCCAGGCGGCGATGTCCAGTGGGGACTCCTCGAAGATCTCGAAGGCGACTCCCAAACGCCTGGTGGCTGTAGGGTCGCTGGTGTAGACGCTGTTCATGATGTCATGGCCTCGAGTGTTGCCCGTGAGGAAGGCGGCCCCGCGGTTGGCCAGCTCCTCAGCCAAGGGGTCAAGAAACTGGCTGCGATAGAAGTTGGAGGAGGCCCCGTGGATGTGCAACACTGCCGGGAGGCCCTTATTCTCTTGAGGCGCGCAGTACAGGCCCTGCAACTGCAACTCATCCTCTGTCCACACGCGAATAAGTTCCCCTTTCACCACAGCCTCCTGTCGTCACCCTCTTCCAAAAGAATGGAACGATGAAGCGATTATAGGTGCGAGCCCACCTCGAATCAACCCTGCTGATGCTTGACGGGCTTCTGCCCGCATGGTATAATGGCAGCGAAGGCAGAACTGATTCCAGGACGGGTGGAGCCATGGTGGAGATCTCTGATTTCGAAAGGCAGGAGATACGTAGGTACCTGAAGTGGGCTGGCAAGAAGCTGTTCCGAGAACTAGACCGCTACTATGGTGCCTCGTCTCCAGGCGGCGAGAAGGCCTCGTACCGCTTCAAGGGCAAAGGAAGCGTCTGGTTCAACGAACTTCTCCCCAGGCTGCAGGAACTCGTCTGCGACGAGTGGGACTATCAGGCTAAGAAAGAAGAGCCAGAACTACAGGAGAACGAGGGACTGGTAGTAGCCCTGGGAGAAGCCATCGCGCCGCTCATCCAGAGGAACCCTTTTCCCACCGGGGCGCAGGTGCCCATCTATCTCGTGGCGGCGATACTGGTCCACTCGGACCTCGACCAGCTGTGTGGTGGAGGCGACAAGTAGGACTATCGCGACCGGCCGCCTCTGCCACAGCCCCGCTCCGTCACAGCTCGTACTCCTCGAGATCCTTCGCGAACCTCACCTCTCCCTGGTATCGCTTTCGTATCTCGGACACGGACAGATAAGGCTCCTTGGTCAGATCTCGATGGCAGTGCACCAGTATCACTTGCCCCACGTTGGCCTCGGCGGCAAGCTCGCCCACTTGCTCCGGCGTACTGTGAAAGGGGTCTGGTGTCTCGACGCTACATTCGTGGAAGAGAAGGTCTGCACCCCGTGCCAGGGTGACCAACTCCGAACACGGACTGGTGTCTGCTGAGAAAGCGGCGACTCTTCCGTTCTCACGAGAGGTGATCCGCACCGCAGACGTGGGCACCTCATGTCTCACGGGGCTTGTGTGCACCCAGTAGCTCTCGCTTTCCAGAAGTAGATATCCCTCGTCGTCGGGTATGACGTGGAATTCCAGCGGAACTGGCTTGGCTCTCAGCTTGAACACATCCAGCAAAGCTTCCGCGACTCGCTGCGTGGCCGCGTTGGCGAAGATGTGAAGAGTGTGTCTTCTGCCGTGCAGCCACAATTCATGAATCAACGACGGCAGGCCATAGATGTGATCAGGATGTGAGTGCGTGAGGATGACCCCCGCCAGGCTATCAGGGTCAGCCCCCACCTTCAGGAGCTTATGAAAGGGGCTGCCAGCGCAGTCTATGAACAGGCTGCCCGCTGGACTCTCAAAGAGGAAGAAGGTGTTGTCCCGGCTCGCGCTGGCCAGCGCCGGTCCCGTGCCCAGCACCACGATCCTCTGTCGCAGGTCATTCTTGCCGACCACCATACGCTTTGAGCACCTCCATGCGGGCCAAAACCCACTTAGTCCTATTTCGCAGAGTCCTACTCGCTCAGTCGGCCGACCCAGGCCGCTCCCATTCCTCGGCAGTGATCAGGTCCGGATGTCGCAACTTCTCCAGCACAGCCGCAAGATCGGATGGCAACTCCGACACCAACTCTACCTGCCGACCCAAAGAGGGCAGACGGAAGCCAAGTCGATAGGCGTGCAGGAATTGCCTGCCAATGTCCAGGTGCTGCTTCCGCCGACCATATGCCCTGTCCCCCACAACTGGGTGCCGCACGAAAGCCAGATGCACCCGTACCTGGTGTGTGCGACCTGTCCTCGGCCTCACTTCGAGCAGTGTGAAGCCCTCCAGGTGCTCCAGCACTCGATACTCGGTGACCGCCTGGCGCCCCCCTTTGCTGGCCACTGCCATACGTTTCCGGCTCCTGGCATCGCGGCCAATGGGAGCATCGATGATCCCGCTGCTCGGCTCGACCTCTCCCTCCACCAGAGCCAGGTACACCTTGTCCACCTGACCTTCCTTGAATTGCGCTTGGAGATGGCGCCGGGCAGGCTCGCTTTTGGCAACGATGAGAAGCCCCGAGGTGTCCTTGTCGAGCCGGTGCACTATACCGGGACGCCCTTCTTCGTCGACAGGGAGGTCTGGGTATCGGGCCAGTAGCGCATTGGCCAGAGTGCCACTCTTATGGCCGGGCGCGGGATGAACCACCAGATGAGCAGGCTTGTCCACTACGACCAGGTCTTCGTCCTCGTAGACTACCTGCAGCGGAATGTCTTGAGCGACCAGTTCGATCTCCTCCACCGCGGGTATCCGGACCACTACCTCGTCGCCAGCTTCCAGTCGATAGCTTGGTTTCACAGGCCTGCCGTTGACCGTGAGTAGTCCGTCCGTGACGAGCCGCTTGATGAGTGAACGGGAAAGCAAAGGCAATTGCTGTGCAACGTACCTGTCCACCCGCTCAGCGCCGTCGGCCGCAATCAGACGTTGGATCTCAGCCATCTGCCCACCAGATGAAAAAAGCACCGAGCTCCCCTCGGCGCTCGGTGCAGGTCGCGAACACGGCACACACCACCTAGTCAAGCTCCTCCGCTGTCTTCTCAGCTTCTCGGCCATCGAACAGCAGATGGCAGGCAAGGATGGCCACTCCTGAGACAATGGCCATATCCGCCACATTGAAGACCGGCCAGAGCTTGAAGTCCAAGAAATCGACTACGCTTCCCAGAAGCAGCCTGTCGACCAGATTGCCCAGCGCACCCCCAAGCTGAAGTCCAAGGCTCACATTGAGCAACACCTCACCAGGGGGAAGGAAACGATAGAAGGCCATGATGCCCACCACCACTACCACGGCGACGACTGCGAAGAACAGCCCGTATTCGCGGAAGAGACCGAACGCTGCACCTGTGTTGGTGACATGGGTCACAGTGAAGAACGGCCTGAGAAGGGGAATGGGATTCCACATCTCCCCGACGGCCAATCTCGTTATCACCACGTGCTTGCTGATCCGATCCGCCAGGAAAACGAGTGCGGCTATTCCCAGGAATAGGCCCCACCCTGTCTTCCCGCCGTCCGGCCCGAATCGTCGGCCTATGATTTCCTCTCGTGGCGTCGCACGCATTCTACACACAGGCTCGCGTGAAGAAGGGTCTTCAGTCGTCCCCATTCGATGGTGCGTCCGCAGTCCTCGCAAGTACCGTAACTTCCGTCCTCGAACCGGGTCAGTGCCTCGTCCACCAGTCTCAGACTGCCTTGCAGACTCGTGCGCAGCGACAGGTTGTACGTCTGCTCGAAGACCCCGGTAGCGTCGTCTGCCATGTGATTGCCGTAGCCCGGACGCATGTCGTCGCGAGCGCCTAGCTGCTCGATCTCCTCGCACAGGCGAACGCGCTCATCCTCAAGTCTTGTCTTCAGTTCCCCGTACGCCCTGGACACCTCTCACCTCGCTGCACCCCATCCTCGTGCCACTGGTGATGGGCAACAGCCCACGCTGCGGGATCATGGCCGCTCGGACTCGGGCGGTTACCGTTGCTGAGAATATCCACGCTTACATTCTATGTGAGGAGCGCTAGAGGTGCAAGTCCATGCGTCTCACCCAGAGCCGCTCCCAGACACGGTCACAAGATGAAACGCTATGGCCTTCCCCTCTATGTTGAACTGGCCCGTGTGGCTTCCCTCCGGCCCCCTCCCTTCGATCATCTCTACGGAGAGTGTTTCCTGGCTGATGTATTCCGCATAGTCTTGCACGACTGCTGTCAGTTCAGGGTCGCCCTCATAGTATGTGGCAATCTTGTCCTCGATTCGAAAATCGGCGTCTTTCCGCAGATTCTGTATGCGGCGCACCAGCTCTCGAGCCAGACCCTCTTGGATAAGGTCGTCTGTGAGAGTGATGTCCACCGCCACCAGGTAGTCACCCTCCCTGGAGACTTCGTACCCCTCACGCGCGTTGGTTTCAACGCTGACCTCCTCGCCGGACAGCTGGATGGCCTCTCCGTCGATGGTCACGGCTACGGGTTCACCTGCCTGCAACTTCGCCGCCCACGCCTCCGCATCCAGAGTTGCCAGCGCCTCCAGAACGTCAGGCAACCGAGCTCCGAACTTGGGTCCCAGCAGGCGGAGATCAGGCTTGAGGACGTGGGTGACCAGGGCACTGGCGTCGTCAGCGAACAGCAGTTCCTTCACGTTCAATTCCTCAACTACGAAGTCGGACAACGCCCCCAGAGGGTCCGCTCTATCGCCAAAGGGACCCACGACCACTGCCGACGACAGAGGTTGACGCAGCTTCACTCCACCCTGGCCGCGTGCAGACCGTCCAAGGCTCGCGATCTTGATAGCCAGAGCCATGGACTCCATCAGATCGGCATCCACAAGCTCCTTGCGGGCGGTCGGAAAGTCACAGTGATGAACGCTCTCTGGAGCACCAGGCTCGACCGACCTCACCAGGTTCTGATACATCTCCTCCGTCACAAACGGGATGAAAGGAGCCACCACCTTGATCAAAGTCACCAGACACTCGTGCAGTGTCCAATAGGCCAAGTCCTTGTCCTCGTCCTGTTCACTCTTCCAGAACCGGCGCCGACTCCGACGCACGTACCAGTTGGACAAGTCGTCCACCCAGGCCTCGGCGACCCGTGTGGCAGCGGCCGCATCGTAGTTGTCGAGGCTATCTGTCACCTCCTGAACCACCACCTGCAGCCTGGACAGGATCCATCGATCCAGTAGATTGGAGGGCTCCGGGGGCGTCGCTTTCTGCGTCATTCTCTCGGGGACCCACCCGTCAATGCCAGCATAGGTGGTGAAGAAGGAGTAGATATTCCACAAGGGTATGAAGAAGCGACGCCTCACTTCGTCTGCCGGACCATACCCGAAATTCAGGTTGACCCGTGGATTGTGTGAGCAGTACATCCACCGCATCACATCCACTCCCATGGTCTCCACAGCATCGTCGAACCAGATCACGTTCCCGCTGCTCTTGTGCATCTCTTCGCCATGCTCATCCTTGACCAGGGCATATCCAAAGACGGTCAGAAACGGCGGTCTGTTCTCCATGGCCGTGCTCTCAGCCAGAAGGGCGTAGAACCAGTTCCGAAACTGGCCCGGAAAACACTCGGTGATGAAATCGGCCGGATACCACTTTTCCCAGTACTGTCGGTCGTGTCGGTAGTTCAGCGTGGACAAGGCCACGATCCCGGCGTCCAGCCATGGATTTCCCACATCGGGGATGCGCGACACTACTTTTCCACATTGCGAGCAGCGGATCTTCACAGCATCGATCCAGGGACGATGCGGCGAGTGGCCCTCGAACTCATCCCAGCCCTCGACTGCCCTGTCCCGCAGCTCACCTTCGCTCCCGATGACCTCGAAGTGCCCGCAATCACAGTCGTAGATGGGCAACGCAAGTCCCCAGTACCTTTTCTTCGAGATCATCCAATCATCCATATTGCGGAGCCAGTCCAATTCGCGCTCCAGTCCAAACTCTGGAATCCACCGAATCTGGCGGACCACGTCCATGATCTGATATCGAAGTTCTTCCATGTAGATATACCACTCATCCACCAGACGGAACACCAACTCGCTCTGACACCGCCAGCAAACCGGGTAGCGATGAGTGTAGTCTTCCAACAGGTACAGTAACCCCTTCCGGCGGAGATCGTCGAAGATCGCCTCTGCAGAGTCTGAGACATTCAGACCGGATAGCCAGTCGAACCCAGCCACGAAAACGCCGAACTCGTCCAAGGGAGCTATCGCAGGCAGGTCGTACTTCTTGCACAGCTCGAAGTCCTCTTTTCCACAGCCGGGCGCGATGTGCACGATGCCCGAGCCTTCGGCCGCGCTGACCTCGTCCCAGAGGATCACCCGGTGTTTCACGCCCTTCTGTGAAGGCAGCTCATCGTATGGTCCACGGTAAGCCCAACCCTCCATCGCTGCGCCAAGGATCTCCTCCAGCACCTCATAGGAGCCCCTAAGCATCGGCATGGCCTCGCGGGCCAGATAGAGGTACTCGCCATCTTGCTTGACCTTGACGTACGACACCTCCGGGTGTGCCGCGGCAGCTACGTTCGACGAGAGAGTCCAGGGCGTGGTGGTCCACACCAAGAGGGCCTCGTTCTCGCGTCCGATGAGAGGGAAGCGCACGGTCACGCTGGGATGGGTCAACTCCTGATAACCCTCTGTGACAATCTCATGCTCCGAGATGGCTGTGCTGCAACGCGGGCACCATGGCAGCACATCCCGTCCCCTGTAGATCCAGCCTCTGTCGTGGCATGTCTTGAGGAACAGCCAGATGGTGTAGTTGTTCTCGTCAGACATGGTATGGTAGGAGTTGTCCCAGTCCATCCAGTATCCCAGGCGAATCGATTGCTGAGTCTGGATGCCGGCGAACTTGCGCACACGTTCCTTGCACTTCTCGACGAAGTCAGCGATCCCGTACTGCTCGATATCGCGCTTGGAGGTGAAGCCCAACTCCCGCTCCACCTCGACCTCGATCCACAGGCCCTGCCCATCGAAGCCGTTCTGATAGCGGAGTTCATGGCCCTGCATCGCCTGATAGCGCTGATACAGATCCTTGTACGTACGACCCCAGGCATGGTGCACGCCCATGGGGTTGTTCGCGGTGATGGGCCCATCTATGAAGGACCACCGCTTCTTGCCACGGTTCTTCAGCACCAACTTCTGGAAAGCGTCGGTCTCATCCCACCAGCTCAGTATCCGCCGCTCCAGCGCAGGGAAGTCCACCTTGCTGGGAACTTTTCGGAACATGGAATCGACCTCCTGCTAATCCTCAATCTCGATGCGCAAACGTTTGTTGATACGTCCTTTGCTCTCATGACCGGTCACTATGATGCGACCAACCTCTTTCGTGTTGGCCACATGGGTGCCCCCATCGGCCTGCAAATCCAGTCCCTCGATCTCCACCACCCGCACCTCCTGAATGCCCTCGGGCAGCAAGTTGATCTTGGTCCGAATCAGGTCCGGAATCTGAAAGGCCTCCTGCCGAGGCAAGATGTCGATGTGCACTGGCCGCGCAGCTGTCACCTCAGCATTGATCTTGGCCTCAATCTCATCAGAAAACGCGGCGCTCATGCTTTCTAGCTCGAAGTCCATCCGGGCCTTCAATGGCTCCATGTTCCCGCCAGTCACTGAGGCGCCGTAGTCCCTCCAGATCACCCCGCAAAGGATATGCAGAGCGGTATGAGTGCGCATCAGCTTGTGCCTGCGGTCCCAATCGACAGCCCCCCGCACCTCTGCGCCTGCTGCTGGTGACTCTCCGTCGATCTTGTGGACCACCTGGCCCTTCACCCTCTGAACCTTCCTCACCACGTACTGCCGCCCCCTCTCGTCCAGGAGGGCGCCTATGTCACTGGGCTGGCCGCCACCCTCGGGATAGAAGGCCGTCCTGTCCAAGACGACCCCGTCCTCGGTTATGTCAACAGCTGTGGCCGTGAATTCGCGAAGGTAACTATCAGTGAGATACAGCAGTTCCGTCATCGTAGCCTCCCTTCAGACCAGATCGCACCAGAGTCGACTGATGTAATCCTCAAAGCCCAGTTCCCGCCAGAACTGCTGAGAGACCGGGTTGAGGCAAGACACGTAGAGATGGATCGATGGCACACCACGTCGAACAAACCAATCCCGCAACGAGGCAAACAGTTGTCGGCCCACACCGCGTCTCCTCCACTGGGCACTAACACACATGTGGGCAATGTGACCGTGACTGCCAGGCGTGAGACCCATTGTCGATTCCGCGAGGCCACCCAACGCGAAACCCATAACTAGGTCAGCCACCTCCGCCACAATCAGATGGCTATCGCGGTCTCCCAGCCACCGTCTGACAGATCGCTCCACCTGGGCTCTCCAACCGGGAGCTATGCTCAGGCGATTATCGATCGCCGCATGGATGTCCATCATCTCTTTCCACAGCATGACCACGCCCCCACGGTCACCGGAGCGAGCTGGGCGTACCACGAAACCTGGGTCCTCTCCCGCACAGACCACTGAGTCAGCGGACCTCCAAAGGCAATCCAGAAACCTCTGGAATCCCCGCTTCTGCCAGAAACTCCGAGCCGCCAAATCACGGGATGAGACATCAACATGGGCAGCCTCCAGTCCTTCCTCCTTGAACGAAGCCTGGACCGCCTCGAACAGGGTATCTCCCATCCTGCGATCTCGATGCTCCTCACCAACGTACAGGCAAAGCAGGTATCCGTAGCGGGGAATGGAGAAAGGCTCGTTCTCTGCCACCGTCCCCATGGCGTAGCCACTCAACCCCGCACCAGCTCTGTCTTCAGCCACCAAGACACCGCGTGGTCGAGCCCCAAGCATCGACTGCAGGCCTCTGCTCAACCGGTCGGAGTCGTGCGAACCCGCGGCAAGTCGGGGGTCCAACTTGCCGATCGCGTCCCTGGCTAGCCGGTGCAGCCTGAGGAGCTCGCCCAAGTCATGCCGCTCTGCGTCCCGAATCAGAGTCACTCCGTCCCCATAACGCGAAGAACTCCCGCCCCTCCATAGGGACGAGAGTTCCGACTACGCCAGCACACTCCCGCGGTACCACCCTACTTAGCGGTATCCCGCTCGCTCTTCAAGGGTACGTGTTCATACCCCCGCCATGGATAACGGGCGACGTCCCCGGCCAAGTCTACTCTGGCCACCCATCTGCGACCATTTCGGTTGGCGGCTCCGGAAGGATGTTCAGCGGGGCCTTCGTGTCCAGCTCTCACCCCACCTGGACTCTCTTTACGACGCCTTTCCGCCTACTCGTTTCCATCACAGCCTCTGCGGTATTGGTCATAGTATGGCACAACGCAGGTCCGTTGTCAAACAGCCTATACCTGGTCATGTCGCAGAACCTGATGCTTCGAGCTGAGGTGAATGCAATGTCACCCCCGAAATCTGCCAAAAACCAAGCACGCGTTCTGTCCCCCCAGGCCAAAGGAATTGGACAAGGCAACGTCAACTTTGGTTTGCCTCCACACGTGGGGAACGTAGTCCAGGTCACACTCAGGGTCTGGGGTGTCCAGATTGATAGTGGGATGTATCTTCCCGTCCCGAATCGACAGAATCGACACAATGGCCTCTACGCCTCCCGCGGCCCCGATCATGTGCCCCGTCATCGACTTGGTGGCACTGATGGGGACTCGGTACGCCAGGTTTCCAAAGGCCCTCTTGATGGCTACGGTCTCCGCCACGTCACCGAG
>CAYGQI010000042.1:0-6229 GCA_964351925.1 uncultured Anaerolineales bacterium
GCTGCCCTGTAAACTACCTCCAGGTTCACGTCCTGCGGGTCGGACATGGGGACCACCCCCTCTCGTTCGTGTACTCTGATTGGCGCTGGGTGCTGGGCGGGCGCCTGTTTCTCCGGCCGTCCAATTGCCCAGCCATTATCATACCCGAACCGACCGCTCTTGGCCTTGCCGACGGGACGGCGGTCGCCTAGTCGACGATGATGGTGGCATCGGCGGGCATCCCTGGTTTCAGATCGTGCTCCGGGTTGGGAATGAGGATCTTCACCGCGAAGACGGTGTTCACCCGCTCTTCCTTCGTCTGCACGTTGCGCGGCGTGAACTCGGCCTGTGACGAGATGTAGATTACTTGGCCTTCATATACCTTCCCGGGGAAGGAGTCCACCTGGACAGCAACCTCTTGACCCAATCTGATCCGACCGTAACGGTTCTCTGGGATGTAGACGGTGAGCTTCACCTCGTCCAGGTTGGCTATGGTCATCAATGTGGCACCAGGCGAGGCCGTCTCCCCGGCATAGATGGAGCGGTTGCTCACCAGACCGCTCAGCGGGGAGTAGAGCGTCATCTTCTCCAGTTGGACCTGAAAAATGCCCAGAGCGGCCCGAGCCTGACTCACTTGTGCCTGGGCCACAGCTACTTCCTGTGGTGTGGGCCGGGCCGACAAGGCGTCGAGGCTGGCCTGAGCCACTCCCACCGCAGCTGAGGCGTCGTCGTACTGTGCCTTGGCTTGGTTCACGGCCATGTTCAAGGAGACCGGGTTGTCGTGCATTTGGAGCACGTTTTCCAGTTGAGTCTGAGCACCGGCCTGCGTCTCCTCGGCGATGGCCACAGCTGCCTCTGCTGCCCGCGCCTGCTGGTCTAAGGCTGCGTACCGTGTCTTGCTCCGATCGTCGCCGGCACCAGCATAGGCATCTCTCTGGATGACTATCGTTTGCAGTTGAGCCTGGGCCTGGGCGACCCCTCGCTCAGCCAGTTCCACCTGCGTGCGCGCTTCGTCTATCTGGGCGTTCAGCTGCTGGGGGTTGTTTCGCAGCGCTACCGCATCCCTCCAGGCTCGTTCCGCGCCATCACGGGCAACAATGGCCTGGTCCACGAAAGCCTCAGCCGTTGCGATCTCCCCAGGGCGGGCGCCGGATTCAACGCGCGCCAGGTTCGCCTGAGCGGCGGATACCGCTGCCTCCGCCTGCCCTATTTGCGCTTCGAGAAGTTGTGTGTCCAGGTGTATCAGCGTCTGACCAACTTCGACTTCGTCTCCCTCATCGGCCAGGATGTCTTCCACTCGCCCGCCGAACTCGGAGGCCACGATAACCTCCTCAGCCTCAATGGTTCCCGAGGCCTCTATCGCCCCGCCGACACTCGCTTCCCGGCAGCCAGAGCACGAGAGGGCAAGGGCACAGGCCATGATCATCAGAAGAGCGACGGCTTTTGTTCTCCTCTGGAGTTGCATTCGTTGACCTCCCTTCATTCCTCAACCAGGATCTCGGCGTCCGCAGGCATGCCGGGCTTCAGTGCCCCATCCGGATTGGGGATTCTTATCTTGACGGCGAAAACGGTGCTCACCCTTTCTTCCTTGGTTTGCACGTTCTTCGGCGTGAACTCCGCTCGCGAAGCGATGTGGACCACCTGAGCGTCGAAGGTTCTCTCAGGGTAGGAATCAACCTTGACTCTCACCTCCTGGCCCACTTTCACGAGACCGATCTGGTTTTCGGGTACGTAGACGGTCAGCGTGACCTCGTCGAGATCCACGATTGTCAGCAAGGAGAAGTTCGGTGGGGCGATTTCGCCCACGTTGACCATCCGTTCCAGCACCACGCCCGTTCTGGGTGCCAGAAGGGTCATCTTTCCCAGCTGTACCTGGAGAGTGGCCAGCGCCGCCTCTGCCTGTTCGACCTGTGACTCAGCGACGCTTATCTCCTCCTGGGTAGCGCCGGCCTCGATGGCCTCGAGTTGGGCGCCTGCCACACCAACGTTGGCTTCGGCGATGTCGCGCCGGGCCTGCGCGGAGCTGACCAGGAGGTTCGCCTCCAGAGGGAGGTCGCGCATAGCCAGCAGGTTGTCCAGGTTCTGTCGAGCACCGTCTCGAACCGCCTCGGCAGCGAACAAGCCCTCCCAGGCCATCCACGCCTCCTGATTCGACAGGTTGCCCTGCCTGCGAACCTCACTGAGTACGGCCTCTCCCACGTTGAAGTGTCTCTGGAGCACTATGGGCAGACCGGGCACCGGGATTTCCACGTCGAAGCCCTCCACCAACTGGGCGTAGGTCCTCTGGTAATACGCTTGCTGGACTTCGGAGGCCCGCATGTTGGCTGTCGCCTGCTCTACCGTCAGGTCGGCGACTCCCAGCTGGGTGCGCGCGGCGTCTATACGAGCCTCCAGTCCTTGAGGCTGCGCGCGGGTGGTCTGGGCATCTTGGAGGGCTTGCAGTGCGCCATCACGGGCTACCTCCGCCTGGCCAAGCAGAGCTTCAGCCTGACGGATGTCCTCGTCGGAAGCGCCCGCCTCTATCTGGGCCAGCGCAGCCTCGGCAGCCTCCAAGGCTGCTTCAGCTTGCGCCATCTGGGCACGCAAAAGGGCGTCATCAAGGCGGATTAACACGTCGTCTTCCTCCACCGAATCTCCCTCATCGGCCAGCACCTCTGCTACCCTGCCACCGATCTCGGTGGTGACAGACACCTCCTCGGCTTCGACGATGCCGGAGGCGGCCAGAACACCCGCCGACCTTGCTTCGCCTCCAAGCCCAGTCTGGGCCCGCGCCTGGTCCACCAACCCTGGATGGGAACTGATGTACCACCACCCCGCCGCAGCGCAGATCAGTAACAGCACCACCACCGGGATGACGATGTACTTCTTCTTCATAGCCATTTCTCCTCTGAGTCCGGGTTCTCCAACAATCTAGCTGCCTCCCATCTCTACACGCAACTTCCTGTCCTCCTCCTTGATGCTGGAGATGAAGACATCTTCCAGGGAGGGAGCGATGATGTCCATGCTTCTAATGTCGATGCCCCGCTCCTGGAGCAGGCGCTCCATGGCCGGCCTGTGGGATTCCAGGTCTTCCCCCACGACGTGGATGAGTGCTCCATAGAGGGCCACCTCGTCGAAGAGAGAAGAGTCCCGCAGGGTGCTGAGAGCCAGATCGGGGTTCAGGCAGTCGATCTCCATGACCTGACCCTTCATGATCTTCTCCTTGATCTCTTGCGGCGTGCCGCGGGCCACAATCCTGCCCAAATGGATGAAAGCCAGGCTCTGGCAGTGCTCAGCCTCGTCCATGTAGTGCGTGGTGACGAAGATGGTGGTCCCTCCCTCTGACAGCTCGTAGAGCAGGTCCCAGAACGCCCGACGGGAGATGGGGTCCACCCCGGCGGTCGGCTCGTCCAGGAACAACATCTCCGGCTCATGAATGATGGCCGTTCCCAGTGCGAGGCGCTGCTTCCAGCCTCCTGACAGGTTCTTGGTCATCTCGCGCTCTCGTCCTCTGAGATTGGCCATCTCCAGGATGTATTCTTTGCGCTGGCGAAGGCGGTCACCTGTCACGCCGTAGGTGCCGCCGTAGAAGTTCAGATTCTCTGCCACCGTCAGGTCGTTGTAGAGGCTGAACCGTTGGGACATGTATCCTATTCTCTTGCGGATCTCTTCCGCTTGCTTCACTATGTCGTAGCCCAGAATAGTGCCTCGCCCCTCAGTGGGCCTGAGCAGGCCCAGCAAGATGCGAATGGTCGTCGTCTTGCCCGACCCATTGGGCCCCAGGAACCCGAAGATCTCGCCGGTCTTGATCTGGAAACTGACGTGGTCCACAGCTGTGAACTCTCCAAACTTCTTAGTGAGCTCTTCGGCTATCACAGAGTACTCGTCTCGCATCCGGTCGGCTCCTTCTTTCAGACTGCGTTGGCACTCGACCTGTCCCCGAACGTTGCTCCCCTACTTCATTTCGGAGGCCACAGGTTTGCTGGGTCGGCCCTCCGCGATGCGCTTGCGGATGAGGGAGATGAAGGCTTCCTCCATGCGGGGCCTGGTCTGGCGCAGCCCCGACACCGCTACGCCTCGGCTCTTCAGCTGGCTTTCTACCTCGCCTAAACGTTTTTCGACACTGTCAACGAACACGTGTAGAAGGTCGCCGTAAGTCTGTATCTCCAGAACGCCATCCATCTCCGCCACGATGTCTCGAGCCCGCCTCAGGTCGTCGGGGCGGATCTCGATCAGCTCCCCTGATATCAGGTCCTTCACCTTCTCCGGCTCGTCGCAGACGATCATTTCTCCCTCGAACATCAGCCCCACTCGTGAGCACCGCTCGGCCTCGTCCATGTACGGAGTGCTCACGAAGAGGGTCACCCCGCGCAAGTGAAGGTCGGAGAGTATATCCCAGAACTCACGCCGCGATACGGGGTCCACACCGGTGGTGGGCTCGTCCAGAAACAGTATCTCGGGCTCGTGGATGAGAGTGCAGGCCAGAGCCAGCTTCTTCTGCATCCCGCCCGAGAGCTGGGCTGCCCTGCGGTCCTTGAACTCGGTGAGCCGAGCAAAGGCCAGCAGTTGAGCGATCCTCTCCGCCCTTACCTCACCGCTCACCGCGAAGATGTCCGCAAAGAAGTTGAGGTTCTCCATCACGGACAGGTCACCGTAGAGGTTGAAACGCTGGGCCATGTAGCCGATACGTCTCTTGATCTGCTCGGCCTCCTTGATTGTGTCGAAACCTGCCACTTTCGCGCTGCCGCTGGTCGGGTTCATGATCGCACACAGCAGGCGGATGGTGGTTGTCTTCCCGGCACCATCCGGCCCGACCAGGCCAAATATCTCGCCGGGCCTTATGGCCAGACTGAGCTGGTCCACGGCCACGACTTTCTTGAAATGTCGGGTTAGCCCGTGGGTCTCTATGGCGAAATCGTTGCTCTGGGACATGCACTGCACCTCGAACTGTATGACATATCACTCCAGTTGCTTGCGAAAGCTGCGCACACTGATCACCAGATTGGCGACGCCCAGCAGCGCCAGAGCCGATAACTGAGGGCCGATATGCGTGATGTTGGCTCCTTTGAGCATGATAGCGCGCAGCATACTCAGGTAGTGGCTGATGGGAAAGAGCTTGGACACCCACTGCATGACCATGGGCATGTTCTGCACGGACACCAGATAGCCAGAGAAGGCGACACTGAGGATGCCCATCATGAAGATCAGAAGAACAGCCTGCTGCTGCGTGGCGGACACGGCCGAGATCACCAGCCCCCAGGTCTGCTGTACCATGATGAAGACCAGAGTCACAGCCAGCAGCAGAGCGATGGACCCTCGGATGGGAAGCCCGAAGACCAAGACGGTCATGGCCAGCATGGCCACGAAATCCACGAAGGCCACGATGGTGGGCAGAGTGGCCTTGGCCACGATGAGTTCGACTCGCCTCAAGGGGGTGACCATCAACTGCTCCAAGGTTCCCGTTTCACGCTCTCTCACGATACCCACCGACGAGACGAGAAGGGTGACGATGAGAACGATGAGGCTCAACTGTGAGGGCAGCAGATAGTAGCTATGATTCATCTCCTCATTGAAGCGCGCAGTAATCCTCAGATCCAGTGTCGGGACTCGCGGGCCGCTGGTCCCGCTGGACTGTAGGCGCTCTAACGCTACGTCGCCTCCCATCCTGGCAATGGCACCCTCGGCGGCGCTGAGGGCTGCGTAGGCACCGAGGATGTGGGATCCGTCCACCAGTATCTGGACCGTTGTCCTTTCGGAGGGAGAGTCCAGAGAGGCCGCGAAACCCGAAGGGATGACCACGGCAATGCTGATCTCTCCTCTGTCCAGGAGGGGGCCGGCCTCCAGTTCTCCCTCCAGGTAGTGCGTCACATCCAGTGCGTCGAGATTGTCCAGGGCCACCATGAGAGCTCTGCTGTCGCTGGTGCGATCCCCGTCCACGATGGCCGTCGGCAGATGCTTGATGTCTGAAGCGGTAGCCTGGCCCATCATCAGTAGCTGGAATGTGGGGCCCACCAGGACAAAGATGAGCAGGACCCTGTCCCTGAGGAACTGCTGTAAGTCCTTAACCACCAGGTTGACGATGCGACGCCACATACTCGTTAGCCGAACCTTTTCTTGAAGAGTCTGACCGTGAGCAGAAGGTAGCCCATACCCATGGCAGCCAGAATCGCCGCCGGAGGCCAGAGCGCACGCAAACCCACACCCTTGAGGAAGACACCCCTGGATATGGTGATGTAGTGGGTGGTGGGCAGGAAGTTGGCCTGAAGCTGGG
>CAYGQI010000042.1:6329-11157 GCA_964351925.1 uncultured Anaerolineales bacterium
CTGGATATGGTGATGTAGTGGGTGGTGGGCAGGAAGTTGGCCTGAAGCTGGGCAGTGAGAGATGTCCTGTCCACCGGGTCTATCAGGCCGGAGAGAAACATAGATGGTATGAAGAGCACGAGGAACAGGACCACCATGGCTGCCTGTTGACTGGACAAGAAGTTCGCCAGGAAAAGGCTGAGGCAGAGCGTTCCCAGGAGGAAATCGGCGGTCAGCAAGAGGAAGAGCGGGATGCTTCCACGGAACGGTACCCCGAACCACAACGTCGCCACCAGCATCACTGGCACGGCACTAACGACACCACACAACAGGTAAGCTGCCAGCTTCCCCAGCAGCAGATCGGCGCCACCTACAGGTGTGGCGAAGAGACCCTCCATGGTCCCGACTTCTTTCTCCCGGGTCAGCGACGTGGCTATGGAAAAGGCGGGCATACACATCACCACGGCTATGAGACCGGGCACCATACTGTGCAGAGCTCTCAGATTGGCGTTGTACCATACTCGCCTGCGTGTCTCAATGGGCATCAACTGAGCCTGGACTTCCTCGGAGACGGATGCGGGTCCAGCAGCGAAGCCTTCCGTCCGACCTCGGAGTTGGCCCAGCATCTGTGAGACTGTGCTGGGATTGGTGCCATCCAGGATCACCTGGATCTCTCCTGTCTCCCCGGCACTCAGCCGCTCCATCAACCCCGGGGGGACCACGACCACGCCTTGAACGCGCCCGGTGAGGAGAAGCTCGTCCATTCTGTCGCTGCTGGAGATGTCCTCGCTCAGAGTGATGGTGCCATCTTCGGTGAGCGCAGAGATGTACTGCCGCGAGAGAGACGATCTGTCTCGATCGAAGATGCCCAAGGTGAAGTGCTCCACGTCCCAGGTGAAGAGATAGGACAGCATCATCAACGTGAAGGCGGGCGAGATGAACACCATGAAGAAGGTCCTGCCGTCCCGAAGGATGTGGAGCATCTCCTTACGGCCGATGGACCACGCTCGGTGTAGCATCTCAGCGATGGGCCCCACCCAGTGGGATGCGTGTGCTTTCATGATCACTGTCTTGTCCCGGAACATCTCTGCGTGTTGAGGTTCCAGTCAAGCCGCGTGTCGAGAATAGTGAGTGTCACGTCGTTGATGACCTCCCTCTCGAATCCACCACAGCGAACCAGGGCTGCCGTCGACCCTGGGGGCAGCAGTGAGAGCATACGATGCATAGGACTTGGTGGGCAAATCTGCTGTGAAACATGACTACTCCAGGCGTTTGCGAAAGCGTCTGACAGCCACACCAAAGATGATGGCACCAAAGAGGGCGATGGTGACCACCTCGCCGATCAGAACCCGCAGTCCGACGCCCTTGAGTATGATCCCGCTGGCGACCGCTGACATATATCGCAGCGGTATGACGTTGCTGGCCAGCTGTAGTGCTCTGGGCATGGCCTCCACCGGGAACAGGAAGCCCGATAGAAACATGGAAGGCAGCAAGGTGAAGAAGCTAAGATACATCGCCTCCTGCTGCGTCCTGGCTATGGTGGAGATGAGGATGCCCAGTCCCAGGGTGGTCAGGAGAAACAAAGTGGAGATGGCCAGAAGCAAGGTTATGCTTCCGCGAATGGGCACGCCGAACCAGAAGACGCCGATGATCAGTATCTCTGCCAGGTTGAAGAAGGCGATGGCCACGTAGGGGACAACCTTGCCCAGTATGAGTTCGGGAGGGGTAATAGGGGTGACCATCAACTGCTCGATGGTGCCCTGTTCTCGCTCCCGCACAATGGCCAGCGAGGTGAAGAGCGTCGTCAGGAATTGCAGGATCATAGCGACGAGGCCTGGGATCATGAAGTTGACGCTCTTCATCTCTGGGTTGTACCAGACGCGCGTATGGACTTCGACGCCTGGCAAGGTCTCCAGGGTGAGCCCGATGCGCTCTCCTGCCAACTCAAGGGACTGAGCCTGGGCTACCGTTTGGGCCGCCGCAAAGGCCGTCCTGGCCACCGTCGGGTCAGACCCATCGATCACGAAGGAGACTGAAGCGCCCTGGCGCTTCTGAAGGTCGTATCCGTAGCCAGAAGGGATGATCAGGCCTGCCCGAAAGCGGCCCTTGTCTATGAGGCGGCGCAGTTCCTCTTCACTGCTGGCCTGGGTCGTGATGTCGAAGTAGGTGGAGGCCTGGTAGGCTTCGATGAGATCGCGACTCTGAGATGTAAGATCCTGGTCCAGGACCACGGTCGGGATGTGGTTCACGTCGGTGGTCATGGCGTAGCCCAGGAGCAGAAGCTGCATGATCGGGGTGATGAACATCACGCCAAGGGTGCGCGGATCGCGCACGATGTGGATGAACTCTTTGTAGATCACGTAGAGAATGCGACTGCTCATAACCGTTTCCTGAAGCGTGAGGCGCCCAGCCCCAGCATGGCTACGGCGAAAACGCCGAGAGCCAGGACCTGCTCCCAGAGGATAGTGAGCCCTGCTCCCTTGAGGATGATGCCGCGGACGATGACCAGCAGATAGCGCAGGGGGATCAGGTAGGAGATCCACTGCAACACCCTGGGCGTGGCCTCCAAGGGGTAGAAGAACCCCGACAGGAAGATGAATGGCAGCATCAGGAAGAAGATGAGGAATATGGCCTCCTGTTGTGTTTGGGCCACTGTGGAGCCGAGGAGGCCGATGCCCAGAGAGACCAGAAGAGCCAAGACCCCCAGGGCCAGCAGGAGCAGCACGTTGCCGTGGATGGGCACACCGAACCACAACACCCCGATGGTCAGCACCTCCATGAGGTTGAAGAGGCTGATGGCCATATAGGGGAAAACCTTGCCCAGAATCAGTTCCAGTGATCGGAGCGGGGTCACGATCAATTGCTCTATGGTGCCCTGTTCCTTCTCCCGAGCGATGGAGAGGGCGGTCATGAGGGTGGACTGCACCTGCAAGATCATGGCGATGAGTCCCGGAATCATGAAGTTGGCGCTCTTCATGTCGGGGTTGTACCATACCCGGGGCTGCACCCCGATGCCTGCTTGTTGCTCCACGTCGATGTTGTAGAGTCGCTCGATCAATAACGTTGATTGAGCCTGGGCCACAGTTTGCGCCGCGCTGAAGGCAGTGGTCGCCACACCAGGCATGGAGCCGTCGATGACGAAGGCGATGGATGCTTGCTGGTCTCCCGCGAGATCTCTCCCATACCCAGAGGGGACGAGAATCCCAGCTTTGGCCTTGCCTTCGTCTATCAAGCGGCCTAGCTCTTCCTCCGTGCTGACGTAGAACTGGATGTCGAAGTAGTTCGAAGCTCGGTAAGCCTCTAGGAGTTGTCGGCTCTGCAACGACTGATCCTGGTCCAGCACGGCCGTGGGCAGGTGCTCGACGTCTGTGGTGGCGGCGTAGCCCAGGAGGATGAGCTGGATCACGGGCATCAAGAACATGATGCTCAGAGTCCTGGGATCTCGGATGATGTGGATCATTTCCTTGCGTGTGATAGCCAGAGTGCGTCTGAGCATGTGCCCTGGAGCCTCTACTCCGCCGGCCGAACTCTCAGGCCGTCCAGAAAGAGCCCGACGACCTCGGAGACCAGGTCCTCTGTGGATAGTGTGTCCAGCTCTGAGGGCTGCCGGAGCCAGAGGTAGCCGAAGGACATCACCGCTCCGATCATGGCGCGCCCTACGACGTCGCTCTTCACCTGGCGGAAAACGCCGGCCCTGGTTCTACCCTCGATCAACTGCCCGAGGTAGGAGAGGGCAGGGGACAGCACCTGCTCCGCATAGGCCTGGCGCAATTCGTCATCGACGAGGACCTCAGGCATCAAGGCCCGAATCAGGTCCATGTTCTTGGTGAGCAAGTCGAAGCGATCTTTGACCAGGGCCGTCACATATGCTCTCACGTCCTCTTGTGGGGGAAGCTGATCCAGTTGCTGGAGGGATTCCAGTGCCAGGCGCTGGGACATGGCGATGAGGAGGTCGTATTTGCTGTCGAAATAGTTGTAGATGGTGCCTTCGGAGACGCCGGCCACGGTCGCGATCTCCCTGGTGGTCGCAGCGCGGAAGCCCTTGCTGGCGAAGACTTTCGTGGCGGCATCCAGGATCTGGGCCTCTCTCTGCTTCTTGGTGAGCCGTTTGGCCCCTTTGCCCTTCAGGGGTGACATGGCGCCATACCTCCTCATGCTCAGGACTGAGTGAGCACTCACTCAGTATACTGGATATTGTGTCCGTTGTCAAGAAGACCTCGGCGGCGGGTGGAGGGTTGACAACAAGCCTGGCGGGGCAGGCAGTGAGTCGCGATGGCGCATAATGCCCAACCGCGGTACAGTTGGCGGAGGACGGAGCGGAAGAGATGGCGCATTCACTGACTGAAGATGCTGCGCAGGTGCGCGCCACCGTGGCTGGGTTGGCAAGAGATTACGGGCTGCGTGTCTTCAGGGCTGAGAGGTGGACCGCAGAGGAAACTGGGCACCTACACGAAGCCGCAGAAGAGCTTTCGTCTCTCATGGGAGGGTCAGAACGGTTTCGCAGAGAGCTGCGATGGGTGCCCATCTGGAGAACGCAGCGGCGGACGCCGATGGCGGCCATGGCTGCTCCACTGGTGGGAGTAGTGTTCTTCGAAGGAGCGAGTTGGGGGAATTCGGCAGAGTTCAAGTGGCAGACGGTTCACGAACTGGCCCACGTGTGGGACATCTGCTCCTTCTACCGGCTGTCCAGAGGATTGAAGCGCGCGACGGGCAGCAACTACGGCAGGTTCAGATGGCAGTCTCCAATCCCCTTCGAGTACGAGCCTGGCGGGCAGTGGCTAGAGGGAAGAAGGCCTCCCCTCAACGCTCTCGAGGACTGGGCGGACTCCGTGGCCACCTACGTCTATCC
>CAYGQI010000043.1:0-1246 GCA_964351925.1 uncultured Anaerolineales bacterium
TCGCCATGAGCGCTGCCATCAACAACGACACCCTGGCCGAGGTCATTCTGGCGCTGGTGATCTGGCTGAGCATCATGGAGATCAAAGAGGGCCTGTCTCTGCGGCGGACGCTGGCTCTAGGTGTGCTTGTGGCTCTGGCGCTGCTGACCAAGACGACGATCTACACGCCAGTGATCCTCGCGGTGCTTGTGGCACTGGTGGTGAGGGCGCGGGCATGCGGGTGGCGCACGGTCCTTCGGCAACTCGGGATTGTATGTGGACTGGCTCTGCTCTCTGTGTGGTGGTTTGTACGAAACGTGCTCACGTATGGCGACCGGGACCTGTTTGGCTGGCACCGCCATGATTCTATCGTTTTCGGGCAACCCACCACGGCGAATTGGATCGCTGAGCACGGTCTCGCCCAGACGATCCAGGATTTCCTCCTGGTCTCGTTCCGTAGCTTCTGGGCCCAGTTCGGCTGGATGGGGGTACTCATCGACTCCCGACTCTATCTGTTTCTTGGGCTCGTCTCCATAGCGGTGGGCGTCGGATTCGTGCTCTGGCTGGTGCGCGTCGCGAGCCGTGGGCAGATCCTCACTGGCTTCCAGCGCTGGGCACTGGTTCTGCTGCTGGTCGTCCTGCTCGCAGTCGTTGCTGGCCACGTCTGGTACAACCTCAAGTTCGTCCAGCACCAGGGCCGTTACCTGTTCTCTGCGCTGGTGCCCATCAGTGTGGCCTTCGCACTGGGCCTTCTGGAATGGCCTGGACTTCTCTACGAGGGTGCCATCCGTTTAGGCCCTCGCTTCCGGTTCGCGGCAGCGCTGCCCTCTTCGCTCAAGGGAGCGGCTTTCTCCGTATTCTATCTGGCATTCCTGGCCTTGGACGTCGTTTGCCTCTACCTCTTCGTTCTGCCCCAACTCAGGCGATAATCTCCCAGGCAGGGCGTGCTCTGCACTGCCTGGGGATGGAGATCGCCCGATTTCTCCATTGACACGCGCTCCGGCCTACTCAGCCCCCTCCGACGCAGAGCCGAACATGAATGGCGCGGCGTTCACGACTGATGTGCGTCCTCGGCGGCGTGACGTAGTGAACGTTGTGTCACCAACAACTGCTATGCTATAATCGACGCCCGGGAGGTAGGACCGATGAGCCAGGGCAGCGGAAACAGAGGGACGTTTTCCATCGTCGCCCATGATCCCGAAAAGGCAGAGTGGGGCATCGCTGTTCAGTCCAAGTTCCTGGCCGTGGGCTCCGCTGTCCCCTGGGC
>CAYGQI010000043.1:1346-3650 GCA_964351925.1 uncultured Anaerolineales bacterium
AGGGCGCTCTTCCCGACCGGCTTCTGGCCGCATTGCTGGCTGGCCAGAAAGCGGGCGGCGACCGAAGAGGCCAGCAGTCGGCCGCCCTCCTGGTGGTGAGGGAAGGAGGGGGATACGGTGGCTTCAACGACCGCTATGTCGACCTGAGGGTCGATGATCACGCCGCCCCGATAGAGGAACTTGCCCATCTGCTCAAGCTGCACAATCTGTACTTGGGGGAGACCGATCCGAACAACCTGGTGAAGATTGAGGGAAAGGTGGCGAGAGAGATACAGGAGATTCTCACCAGGACCGGCTACTACCACGGGCCTGCCACAGCTACCTACGATGCAGCCACCAAGCAGGCGTTGGGCGAGCTCGTAAGCACTGAGAACCTGGAAGAGCGTTGGCGTGACGACGATCTCTTGGATGGGGTCATTCTCGACTTCGTCCGTGAGCGTTTCTGACTTCAAGAAGGGTTCGATTGGTGTCCAGCACTGAGGTGAGGGAGGTCAATTCACGCAGAGTCGTCAGGCTCCAGAGAGTGGGAGCGCTTCTCATCGTGATCCTTGTCTTCCTCGCCGCGCTGCTCTTTCGCGAACGCCTGGTGGAGTATGAAAGATACGGATTCCTAGGCATCTTCATCACCATGCTGTTGGGAAGCGCCACCGTAGTCTTGCCCATGCCTGGGCTGGCCATAGTGTACGTGGCGGGAAGCATCTGGAACCCCCTGCTGGTGGGACTGGTGGCTAGCATTGGGGACGCCATGGGGGAAGCTACGGGGTATCTGGCAGGATACGCGGGCCAGGGCCTCGTCGAGAACACCGCTATCTACCGACATTTCGAGAAGTGGATGCGGCGTAATGGCCTCCTGACCATTTTTCTGGTCTCCGCGATTCCCAACCCCTTCTTCGATCTTGTGGGCGTCGCGGCCGGCGCCTCTCGATTCCCCGCCAAGTGGTTCTTTCTGGCGACCTGGGCAGGGAAGACGATCAAGGATGTGACCGTGGCGCTCGCTGGTTATTACTCCCTTCCTCTGTTCACCAATGCCATCCTGCCGGGACTGGCCAACCTCCTGCAGTGATGGACCGACGGGACAACCTTTGTCATCACCATCGATGAATCCCTGGCCTGAGAGCCTGGATTGAACGCGGACATCCCATGAGACAATGGCGCTTCTGGTTGGGAATACTCATCAGTTTGGTCTGCCTGGTGCTGGTCCTGTGGAGGACTGACTACCGCGAAGTGCTGGTGGCCCTCAGGCAAGCCAACTACGCATGGCTCATACCAGCCTCCTTGCCCTTCGCGGGCACCATCGCCAGCAAAGTTCTGCGCTGGCAGCTCCTATTTCCAGGCGACCACTCCAGGATCCGAAGGGGGAAGCTTCTCTCTGCTCTGATGATCAGCTACGCCCTCAACACCCTTCTCCCTGCCCGGTTGGGCGAACTGGCCAGAGCATATGTCATCGGCGAATCGGAGAACCTAAGCAAGTCGCTGGCGTTTTCCACCATCGTGGTGGAGAAAGTCCTGGACGTCCTCACCCTGCTTCTCTTTCTCGTCTTGCTCCTGCCCTTCGTGGCCCTGCCCTCCTGGATTCAGCAGTCAGCCATGGTCCTGGCCCCGGTTTTCCTCTGTCTTTTCGTCCTCATCCTGGCCCTGGCGTATCAGCGCAAGAGGACGCTCGCGCTGGTGCACTCCATCGTTGGCCGCGTCCCACGGCTCGGTGCGGTACGGCTGCTGGCATCCCTCGACTCAGCGCTGTCCGGATTCGATGTACTGAGCTCCGTTCGCACCAACCTCATACTCTGGGGCTGGTCGATCGCCGTGTGGGCCACAAGCGGGTTGTTCATGCTTCTTGTCATGGTCGCCTTTCACATCGACGCCCCACCGGCCGCAGCCTTCCTGCTGCTCTGCGTGACCAGCCTGGGAATGACCGTGCCCTCTTCACCAGGCTACATCGGGGTATACCACTGGCTTGTGGTCAGCACCCTCCTCATCTTTGGCGTCGACCGCGAGCTGGCCCTCAGCTTCGCCTTCGCCCTGCACGCCCTCACCTTCCTCCCGCTGACTTTGATAGGCATCTACTGCATGATGCGCGAGAACTACTCTTTGCAGAGGATTGAGGAAGGCGCTTTGAGAGGGCCGAGAGCGGGAGCATAATCGCAGGCCACCTTGAGCACACCTTTGCGCATCCACATACACTGCGATCTGCGAGCACGAACTCCTCCGTCACGGTGCATGAAAGACAGTGTTATGTATGTCGCCGCAGCGTGACGCATTCCAGAGCCTGGGCATTACGACACAGTCTCATGGATCCGGGCTCCG
>CAYGQI010000043.1:3750-7456 GCA_964351925.1 uncultured Anaerolineales bacterium
AGTGTCGGCTATGACAGAAGAGACCTTGTCCGTATCCGAGTTGCAGGGCAAAGCGCGATGCCTGCGCTGCCACATCATTGGCATGACCGCCACTGCTGGCTCAGGTCATCCTGGCGGCTCCTTATCTGCCGCGGACATCGTAGCCGCCCTCTACTTCCGTGTCTTGCGGCACAATCCCCACAACCCCCAGTGGGAAGACAGAGACCGCTTCGTCCTCAGCAAGGGACACGCTGCACCAGTCCTTTACGCTGCTTTGGCCGAAAGCGGGTACTTCCCTCGGGAGCTCCTCTGTAGCCTGCGGTGCTGCGACAGCCCGTTGCAGGGTCATCCGGACATGCACCACTTGCCTGGCGTCGAAGCCTCGACCGGCTCACTGGGACAAGGTCTCTCCATCGCTAACGGCATGGCTCTTGCGGGCAGGCTGGACGGCCGGGACTATCGGGTCTACGTGCTGCTGGGGGATGGGGAAGTTGACGAGGGCCAGGTCTGGGAAGCCGCCATGGCAGCCGCCCACTATGACCTGGACCACGTGACCGCGATCCTCGATCGCAACCGACAGCAGATAGACGGCTGGACCGAGGATGTGATGAGCCTGGAACCACTGGCTGACAAGTGGCGCGCCTTCGGATGGTATGTGCTGGAAACGAACGGGCACAACATGGAAGCCATCCTGGAAGCGTTGGCGACAGCTCGGATGGTCAAGGGACAGCCCAGCATCATCATCGCACACACCACCAAGGGCAAGGGCGCCTCTTTCATGGAGGACAACCTGCGCTTCCACGGGAATGCGCCTGACCGGGAGGAGATGGCCCGCGGCCTTGGCGAAGTGAGAACCGAGGAAAAGTGCAAGGTATGTGGCGTAGACTATCCAGGCCCATGCTAGGCCAGGCACGGCAAGGCATGCAGCTTAGAGCGCCGAAGGTGTTCTGCCGTTGACAGAAATGGTTTCCATCCGTGACGCCTACGGCCGGACCCTCCTCGAACTAGGCCGAGAGAACGAGGACATTGTAGTCCTCGATGCAGATCTCTCCTCTTCAACGAAGACGACATTATTCGCTGCCGAATTCCCGGAGAGACATTTCCAGATGGGCATTGCAGAAGCCAACATGATCGGCACAGCAGCCGGATTGGCGAGCTGCGGCAAGATCCCCTTTGCTAGCACCTTCGCTGTCTTCGCCACATGTCGCACCTTCGATCAGTTGAGGATGTCTGTGGCGTATCCGAACCTCAATATGAAGGTGGTGGCCACTCACGGAGGCATCAGCGTGGGCGAAGATGGTGCTTCCCACCACGCCATCGAGGACATTGCGCTGACGTGCGCCCTGCCCAACTTCACGGTCATTGTGGTTGCCGACGCCACTGAGACCGAGCAGGCGATCCGCGCTGCGGCAGAGCACAGGGGGCCCACATACGTGCGGCTGACCAGGCCGTCAGTACCCATCATATACAGAGAACGCTGTGACTTCGTCATCGGCAAGGCTATCAGGCTCCGAGAAGGAAAGGACGCGACCATTGTAGCCAATGGGCTCATGCTGTCACGTGCTCTGGAGGCAGCCAGACTTCTGGCAACAGAGGGCATATCCACGAGAGTCTTGGACATGCACACAGTCAAGCCCCTGGACAAACAGGCCGTCCAGGAGGCCGCAGCTGACACCGGGGCTATCGTCACCGCAGAGGAGCATCTGCTCCACGGAGGACTGGGGAGTGTTGTCGCTCAGACGGTGGTCGAGCATCGTGCCGTGCCTATGCGATTCGTGGCCATACGAGACCAGTATGCCAGATCGGGGAAGCCAAAGGAACTGCTGGAGTTGTACGGTCTCACGTCTCAGGCCATAGCCGACGCGGTCAGACAAGTGGTGAGCGAGAAGTGATATCTTGGGAGACCCCATGAGATTTCCGGTCGCAGGCTTGCCGTGAACGGCATGGAGAAGCTTCGAGAACACGAGCAGGAGATGCTGCGCTGCAACCGTTGCGGCTATTGCCAGGCCGCCTGCCCCATCTATGACGTCCTGCGCCGCGAGCCCATCACCGCCCGCGGTAGGATACAGCTGCTGCGGGCCGTAAGCGAAGGCAGGCTTCCACTGTCAGACACGGTCAGCCGTCTGGTGTACAGTTGCACCGATTGCTCCTCTTGCCGCGTTAGCTGCCCAGGCGGGGTGCACACCGACGAGATCTTCGGAGTTGCCCGGCAACTGCTGGCCGAGAGCGACTTCATGCCACCAACGCTGAGGGAACTGGAGCAGCGTGTCAGGTCCTCACACAACATCTCAGGTGAACCATCAGAGAGCCGGCTCCTGTGGGCGGAGAACCTAAAAGAGATGCCCCAGGGCCTCGTGGGCAAGGTGAGCGCTGAGGTCGTGCTGTTCACCGGCTGTGTGTCTGCCCTCTACCCCATGGCCTACGGCATCCTTCAGGATCTGGTGGAGATCCTGCAGGCAGCCGAGGTGGATTTCACCACCCTGGGCGGCGACGAGTGGTGTTGTGGCTACCCACTGCTGTCTGCTGGACTACTGGCGTCAGATTTGGTGGAGCACAACCTGCAGGCAATCAAGGCACTAGGGGCGGAGACGCTGATTACCACCTGTCCCTCCTGCTACCATATGTGGGAACACGAGTACGCGCCAGATTTCGTCACAGTGAAGCACTCCACCGAGTTCCTGGCAGAACTGGTGGAAGCAGGGCGGGTGCCTCTGCGGCCTCTGGACATGCGGGTCACCTACCACGACCCCTGCGACCTTGGCAGAAAGAGCGGCGTCTACGACGCGCCTCGTAGCATCATCCGGGCCATACCTGGGGTGGAATTGGTGGAGATGGCGGACAACAGAGACGCGGCGCTGTGTTGTGGCGGTGGCGCCAACTTGGAGTCCCTGAGTCCGGAGCTCTCCGCAGCAGTAGCCAGGCGCAGACTCGAACAGGCTCAGGCCGTGGGAGCCGAGGCCATCATCAGCGCCTGTCAGCAGTGCGAGCGCACCCTGGCCATGGCGGCGCGCCGCGAGAAGATAAGGATCCGAGTGATGGATGTCGTCCAGCTGCTGCGTGCCGCGGTGTTGGAGGAGGATGTCGCACAGTGAGGGCAGACGATGAGCACGTTTGATCCTCGTATTCTCAACAACGAAGAGTCAAGAGAGAAGCGCCGGAAGATCCTACCGATCCTGTCCGCAGCCCTGCAGGCTGTGGACCCCATGGCAGCAGTCAGGCGCCACGTGTGTCTGGAAGACAGCATGCTCCACATGGGCGACCACACTTACGACCTGAGGCAGTACGAGAACATCTATGTGGTCGGCGGCGGCAAGGCCGGAGGATCCATGGCCAGGGCCATTGAGGACATCCTCGGTGGCCGCATCACAGCCGGAGTGGTCAACACCAAGTATGGCTATCTGGCTGACACGAAGATAGTCCGCATCAACGAAGCCGGTCACCCCATCCCAGACGCACAAGGCATGGCTGGCGCCAGAGAGATGTTGGATCTGGCGACGGGGGCGTCTGAAGGCGACCTGGTTCTCTGTCTCATCTCCGGAGGTGGGTCCGCTCTCATGACCCTACCCGTGGGGGGCGTCAGCTTGAAGGACATGGAAGCTCTGACCTCAGCCCTCCTGCGATGTGGCGCCACCATCAACGAGATCAACGCCATACGCAAGCACCTTTCGCAGATCAAGGGGGGCAACCTCTCGCGCGCGGCGTTTCCCGCAGAAGTCGTCTCCCTCAT
>CAYGQI010000043.1:7556-11152 GCA_964351925.1 uncultured Anaerolineales bacterium
GGCGAGACCACAGTCACCATCCGGGGCGAGGGCAGGGGCGGTCGCAACCAGGAACTGGCACTGTCAGCCGCCATCCGGCTCGACGGTATCGATGAGGTCATGATCGTCACTCTCGCCACCGATGGTACAGACGGTCCGACCGATGCGGCGGGTGCCATCGCCGACGGCTCTACTCTGCGTAGAGCACGCGCCAAAAAGTTGTTGGCCAGGTATTCCCTGGCCAACAACGATTCCTACCGCTTCTTCGATCAGCTGGACGACCTGCTGATCACCGGCCCCACCAACACCAACGTTAACGATCTGACCTTCGTTTTTGTGTTCTGATCGCCTCGTGGCGTTGCTGGACGCCCAGCATGTCGTCGCCCCCGCTCCCTCTCGCATGAGCTGCGGGAGGGCAAAAGCAAACCTACGCTAGGCCGGCACTCTCTCCTTGGCCTCTTCTACAAACGGGAACGTGGACCCGCCGACGGGCAGCGCGATCACCTCAGCCGCGGGGTATCGCCGCGCCACTTGGGCGATAGCATCCTCGATGGAAGAGGCATGCTCCATCTCCATGTCCGCCAACTGCTGCTTGGTCAGACCATCCGTCACCACCAGCAGCTTCTTGGTGGAGAGAAGCCTGCGCAGCCGCGAGGCCATGGGGCCACCAGTGGTCGATGCCTTGCCCTCAGCGATCCAATCCACCACCTGTGCCGGGTTCGGCTTCTGGGAGAGCGTCTCATACATCAAGGGCCCAGCACCATCCGGACACGCAGAGAGCAGTATCACTGTACCTCCCGGCTTGGTGATGTCATCCGCCAGCAGGATGGACTTGCCCGACTGGATGAGGTCCGTCTCTAGCGGGAAGGCGGAAGTGATGGTTACGTCCGCGAGGCTCGGAACCGGGGCGCCGTAGACATCCTTGAGTTCCTTGATGGCCTCCGCTTGCGCGGCCTCTACCTCACCAACGAAGACCTTGTAGATCGCTTTCTGAGCGTTGAGCAGGCAATCAATCTTCATGTCGAGGCCCACCAGGCGCGCTGCCTCCAACATGTCCTCCCAGAGTGGATTGCCGTGCGTGATCCCCTGCGTGGTGCCGGGCTCTCTCATCAAGACGTGGTTATGCCTTACGGTATCTCTTCCACAGATGCCAGGCAGGACTATCTTGGGACCGCCGCCATACCCGGCGAAATAGTGGGGATTGATGGTGCCTATCCCCACCTTCAGCCCGGCCTCCACGACCTTGCGGTTGGCCCAGCAAGGAGTCCCGCGACTGGTCGTCCCCACGTTGACGAGATTGGCCTTATCGTCGGCGTCGTGGATACTGATCTTGACCCTGCCCATGACCTCGTCGCCCAGTTTTGCTCTCATCTCATCCTGGGTTATGGCGCGGTGCGTTCCCCTGCCTATGATCACCTCAATGTTTTCGTCAGCGAAGCCCAGCGCATTCAACTCATTGATCAGAGGCAAGGCCACTTCACCCACTGGGGCCGGGCGAGTCTGGTCCTCACTAATGATGACTGCGCTCTTGTTCTCCAACGAACTGACTATCTCGGCCAGGGGTGCCATGCCTATGGGGTTCTTCAAGCCCTCCCTAACCAATCGCTCTACGCTCTTCGCACCGGGCACATCCCGAGGCTCGCTCATCACCAGCAGCTTCCAGCTGTCTGGCAACTCGAAAGTCAGAGGCTGGTTGTTGTAGTGTCCTTTGGCCAGTTGCGCCATCTCTTGTGAACCTCCATTCTGTGCACCGTAGTGCACCATATCACTCCACAATCATTATCCTGCACACAGGGCACAAAGTCAACTGCCCCCTGCGACAATCTGCCTGACTACTCAGGTGTAGCCCTGTCGGCTGCCTCCTCTCGAGGCATGACCCGCTTTTCGCGTTTCGCAGGGAAACGGGGCAACACAACAGCCTCCTCGGCGACAGCCACTCTATCACCGACGATCAAGTCCTTCTTGTCCTTCTCAGGCTCGGCCTTCTCGCCATCGGGTAGGGGGAAGATGCGTAACTCGGCGCCCTCACGAGCGTGCCTTCTGTTCACGTAGGCCAGGCCCAGCTGGTACCCCTCCACATCGATGCTGCAGCTGGTCACGGCGCCCACGTACTCCCCTCTGCGGGTCACCACCACATCTCGGGGTCTGATTGCTCGGATACCTTTCTCCTGCATACGAAAACGAATGATCTGCATCGTCCGCTTGGCTTCTCGCTCCAGGTGGGCCTTCCTGCCGATGAAGTACGGCTTGTGTAACCTGACATAGGGGGCAAAGCCCGCCCCGGTGGGCGAGACGTCGTGCTCACCCGCGAGTTCGTGACCGTAGAGCGGAAGGCCTGCCTCGGTCCTCGTGGAGTCCCGTGCGCCCAGGCCTGCTGGCTTGACGCCCAGATCAGCGCCTCGCTCCAGCATCAGATTCCAGAGCCTGGGAGCTTCCTGAGGATGCAAGTACAACTCATAGCCCACGTCCTCACCTGTGTAGCCCGTCCCGGCAACAATGACCTTGATGCCCGACAACTCCGTCTCGATGAACTGCGTGCGCGAAATCCTGGCCAGTCTGTCCTTGAGCAGCGGATCGTCGGCGAGTCGCTGGAGGATAGCCAGCGACGCAGGGCCCTGAAGCGCCACATCCACCCGCTGATCTGCGCCTGCGGACGGATCCTTCAGATCCCTGATGGTCACTTCGCCCTCGATCTCTTTGTCCGGGTGCTCTCGGTCTATCACGTAGCGTCGCGAGTTCACCGCTCGCAGCCATGCCAGGTCTTTCTCTGCGTTGGCGGCGTTGACCACCACCATGTACCGATCCACCGCGCGGCGATAGACAAAGATGTCGTCTATCACGCGACCATCCGGGTCGAGCAGGTACGAGTAGTGGGACTGCCCATCTTCCAGCCAGCGCACGTAGTTCGTGCTTACCAGGTCCATAAAACTGGCCGCGTGCTCGCCCGACACCTCCAGTACACCCATGTGCGCCACATCGAACAGCCCGGCCGCCTCCCGGACAGCGCGATGCTCTTCCAGCACCGAGCTGTACCAGACCGGCATCTCCCATCCTGCGAAGGGCACGATCTTGCGGGTCAGTTTGCGATGCTCTTCATACAGAGGCGTCTGCCTGAGCTCCCCCTCGCTCTCCTCCCAGGTGAACTCCTCCTTCCCTACCTTGGGCCGCAGTTCACGGAGCCGTTTCTCCCCCACGAAATACGTCTTGGAAAGGTGGAACAGCGACGCGTGGCCGTTCTTGAACAGTGCAGCGCCATCAGGCTTCTCTTCTCCAGGAAGGTAGGAAGGCAGTCCCGCCTCAGCGCGGAGGTCCTCCCTGGCCGACACGCCTGCTGGCGTCGCCCCGGCCCGGAGCAAGAGGTTCCACAGCTCGGCCACCCTGCCCGCATGGACCACCAGGTCGAAGTGTTGTTCACCGTCGAACATGCCGCTGCGATACACCAGGACCTCGATCCCACATATGTCACCTGTCCAGGCACGACCCTTTTCCAGCTCAGGCAACGAGCAACCAGCCTTCTCCAGTGTATTCGAGGACTGCGGCCCGTGAAGAGACAGCACCGTCTTACGCGATGCGCGGTCCAAGGTCTCACCGAGATCTGTCACGACGGCTGGCCCCTG
>CAYGQI010000044.1:0-2165 GCA_964351925.1 uncultured Anaerolineales bacterium
TACTACGAGACCGCGGCCTTGATCATCACCTTGATCATCCTGGGCAAGTACCTGGAGGCCAAGGCCAAAGGCCGGACATCTGAGTCCATGAAGAGACTGCTGGGTCTGCGAGCGAAGACCGCCCGCGTGATCCGGGATGGGCAGGAAATGGACGTGCCTGTGCAGGAGGTCTCGGTAGGCGACCTGGTCGTGGTTCGCCCTGGGGAGAAGATACCGGTGGACGGGGCGTTGGTGGAGGGTCGCTCGTCGGTTGACGAGTCCATGATCACGGGCGAAAGCCTGCCGGTGGCGAAAGAGGTGGGCGACGAGGTCATCGGAGCCAGCATCAACAAGACCGGCAGCTTCAAGTTCCAGGCCACCAAGGTGGGCAAGGACACTGTCCTGGCGCAGATTGTGCGACTGGTGGAGCAGGCTCAAGGGAGCAAGGCGCCGGTGCAAAGGCTGGCCGATAGGGTGGCAGGGGTTTTCGTGCCTGCCGTCATCGGGATTGCCGTTTTCACCTTCCTGGCCTGGTTTCTCCTGGGTGGGGCGAGCCTGGAACGATCGTTGATCAACATGGTGGCGGTGCTGGTCATCGCCTGTCCGTGTGCCCTGGGTCTGGCCACACCCACAGCGGTGATGGTGGGCACCGGAAAGGGTGCTGAGCGGGGTATCCTGATCAAGAGCGGCGAGAGTCTGGAGAGGGCTGGAACGCTGGATACAGTGGTGCTAGACAAGACGGGGACGATCACCCAGGGGCACCCACGGGTGACGGACGTCGTGGCCCATGGCTCCGTCGCTGAGGATGAGGTGCTGCGGTTGGCGGCCAGCGCCGAGAAGGGCTCGGAACACCCCTTGGGAGAGGCCATCGTGGAGGCCGCAGAGGCGCGAGGCCTGGTTCTGGACGAAGCCCAGGACTTCGAGGCTGTTGCCGGGCAGGGCATTGTGGTGTCACTGCATGGAAAGAAGGTCCTGCTGGGGAATCGGACTCTGATGGAGAACCATGCTGTTGGCCTGGGGACGGCGGAGAAGGAGATGGACCGGCTCCAATCGGAGGGCAAGACTACCATGTTGCTTGCGCGCGATGGCACGGTGCAGGGCATTATCGCCGTGGCCGACACGGTCAAGGAAGGATCCGCTGAGGCGATCGCCCGGCTTCACCACATGGGGCTCCAGGTCGTCATGCTCAGCGGAGACAACCAACGCACCGCCCGGGCCATAGCCGACCAGGTGGGCATCGACCGGGTGCTGGCGGAGGTGCTGCCCGAGGACAAGGCCCAGGAGGTGAAGAAGCTCCAGGACGAGGGTCACGTGGTGGCCATGGTGGGCGATGGCATCAACGACGCACCGGCGTTGGCTCAGGCGGACATCGGCATGGCCATCGGCACCGGCACCGACGTAGCGATAGAGGTGGCGGACATCGTCCTCATGAGGGGGGACCTGCGCAGCGTGCCCCAGGCCATCCAGTTGAGCCGCAAGACGATGGGCACCATCAAGGGCAACCTGTTCTGGGCTTTCGCCTACAACACCGCGGGCATTCCCATCGCTGCCCTGGGTATCCTGGTGCCCTGGATGGCGGCAGCAGCCATGGCCTTCAGCTCCATCTTTGTGGTGAGCAACAGCCTGCGGCTGAGGGGGGTGAAGCTCTCTGAGTAGCTGCCGCCAATTCAGTCAGCGAGCCGTGTTTGGTTCCAGTCTCAGGATGGACACATCGGGGAAGTGGTAGATGGCGATGGTCGGGTAGCCCCTCTGTAATGATGGGGGAGCATGGCTCCGAAACTCCTGTAGCACGACCGAGTGGGTCACGATGTCGTCGTAGGTTTCGGTTTCCCGGGCATACTTCTCTGGCTGGCCAAGCAGTACGCGCCAGTGGCCATCGCTGACGACCACGTACTCGATTCCCTCCCGCTCATACCATTCCAGGTCCTGGCTGTCGATCCGCACCAACTGGACCACCTCGAAGCGGTCCTCGTCGAGGGGTATGGAAAAGGCCTCGGTGACGATCTTCGACCCCGCCGGCACGTTGGCGTTGACCCATTCGGCGGCGAGGGTACGGTAGTCTCTCTGGGAGAGGGCCCTGTCGAAGTCCAGGACCGCCCTGGCGGGCACAAGGGCGGCCACCGCGGTCACGCAGGCGAGGAGGGGGAGTTCCCATCTCCGCAGGGCTGGCCACCTGGTCCCCAACC
>CAYGQI010000044.1:2265-5501 GCA_964351925.1 uncultured Anaerolineales bacterium
TCGGTGGTCACGTAGTGGGAGTGGACGACGTGGAGCAGGCAGAACGTGAGGAGCGCAGACGATACGAGCCCAGTCCTGCGGTCAAAAAGCCGCGCCCCGAGGGCGTAGACGAAAGGCACCGTCAGCGCGCCCACGAAGGCCGTCATCAGACGGCCCGCGAAGTAGAAATCGTACGGCGCCGGGTCGGGGATACTGTTGCCGAAGCCAATAGCCGCTGAGATGAGGAAGTAGGGGATGTAACTCAGGGCCTGGAGATAGATGTAGGTAGAGGGATAGTTGAACCAGTGGGGGCTGTAGTCGCCGGTTCGCAGGATGGCTGCCGCCCTGTCCACTATGGCGTGTTCATCGGGGTGGTATACGTACTCGGGCAGGCCGAACCGGGCTCCCCATGCCCTGAGAACGAAGGCCACGACGAAGAACGCCGAGATCAGGACCCAGGTGAGTCGCTCCGGCCGGAGGCGAAACCGGGCCAACTTTCGAGGCGTTGTTCTCCCTGTGGTTCTGCTGGTCATACCCGGTCTCGCTCGAACCGCACTCGCGGCGTACAAGGGTGCCTTCTGCCTGCGTGGCACCCCCAAGGCAATGGCATACGCACGGCATTGTAGCATCCCGGGCACTCACGCGCAAGCCTTCCTGCGTGGGTGGGCAGGGCGAGGGCGGCCCACGCTTGCGGTGCTGGACGGTCCAGCATCTCGGGCCAGCGCACCGCGAGCCGCGCGTCTGGCTGCGCCAGGCCTAGGGCCACGAACGAGGTCCCTGTGCTCAGGGAGGTCCCGGGCGCGGTTCTGGATCAGTTCAGACGCGCGCCTGGTGGCCTTCAGTCGAAATTGAGGAGTGCGATCCTTGGGAAGCGCTGCGCCTTGTGCTATAATCTTCATCCAAGCTGGTCGTGGCAGGCGTGCGCATGAGTGTAGACGGGGAGGGAGAACGGCTGGTGGAAGGGCGCCTGGTGACGCTCGTGGTCGGTGACGCCGGGTCACGTGTCTGGCTCGGCCCTGGCTGGGCTGTCCTGTGTGGAGCTGTGGCGTCGGGGGGACTGTCCGTACAGTGGCGCACCCCGGTGGTCTTGCTGCTGGGAGTGCTTCTGGCCGATTCTGTCCTGGGTAGCGTGTGGGGGTTGGCTGGGCTCGAAGGGCGGGCTCCGCGACGGAAGAAAAGGGGCAACCCTGTTAGACAGAGCGGAGAGCTTGCGGGACCACGCGAATCTCCTGGTTCGGCAGCGCTTCGTGTCTTGGATTCTTGGAAGAGCAGGCTAGCCCGCTGGGCGTCGAGGATCTGGCCGCGAGCGGGAGGCTCGATACTGGGATGGGGCTTTCTTTCGCTCTTGGCTCTGCTCATCTCGTCAGTCCTGGGCAGCGTGCCTCTTGGTCTTACGGTCGTGGCCCTGGGACTTGCCGCGTGGCGCCTGGCCATGGCCCCGAGAGAGGGAGTCCTCTCCAGTGTGCTGGCAAGCTGCTGCCTGGCAGGCCTTCCCTGGCTGATGGGTTGGGCGGCTTTCAGCGACTTGCAGTTCGGTATCAACGGCCTGAGACCTTTGAGCCAGGCGCTGGTGTGGGCGGCGGCCTACGCCATGACCTTTCACGCGTATAGGCTGCTTGGGGGGCGGCGTCTGGCCAGGGGCTCGACTCTGCTGGCGGCGGCTCACCTGTCGGCCGTTGTAGTGCTTATTGTGGTTAGAGAGCCTATACTGGCTGGGGGCGTGGCTCTGCTGCTGCTTCCACAACTGATGCTCCAGCCCGCGCTGCTGAGCGTGGGCGAAGGGGTATGGTACCTGAGGCGCGTGCAGATCTTTACCATGCTGGCCACGATGGTGACAGCAATGGCGATGATGGCATGACGGCAGCAGCGCTCGCCCTGCTTGCTCTGGCGGGGGCGGCGGGGCTCTGCTACTGGCTCGTGGTCGTGACCGAGGGCGCGTACTTGGGGTCCAGGGCGGTGGCTTTTCTGTACGACCGCGGGGCCTCCAGCTACGACGAGATCAAACGGTTCGATGATGTAGATGACGCCCGTGCCCTAGGCCTGCCGCTGGCGCGTGGGCTGCGAGGTACCAGGAGGCCCCTGGTGCTGGATGTGGCCACGGGCACCGGGCGGGTTCCCCTGACGCTGCTGCGCAGCCTCGAGTTCGAGGGCAGTATCATCGGGCTGGACCTGTCCATGGGGATGTTGCAGGAGGCGAGGCGAAAGGCAGCTCAACACCGGGAGCGGGTGAGCTGGCTGTGCAAAGACGCCCTCGATTTGCCCTTTGTGGACGACGGCTTTGACGTCGTAAGCTGTGTGGAGGCGCTGGAGTTTATGGCTGACCCGACCCGCGTGCTGAAGGAGATGACGCGGGTCTTGAGGCCGGGTGGCCTGCTGCTGGCGAGCAATCGTAGGGGACTGGACGCCTTTCTCCTGCCCCGACGAGCCTTCTCCAAGGATCGGTTGCGGGCCATCCTGGCGGAGTTATCGATGACCTCTGTGGAGATAACCCAGTGGCAAACGTACTACGATCTGGTATGGGCCAGAAAAGCTGATGCACTAGGCCCAAGAGAGCCCACGGCGGCCGTAGCTGAGGTGCTGCGGTGTCCCCGGTGCAGGGAACAGAGCCTCCTGTGGCAGTCAGCGAGGATTGTTTGCCAGGGCTGCGGTTCGTGCTATCCCATCGAGAAAGACGTAATCTGCATGAACCAGGGATAGACATAACTCGCACCCAATGGCCCGCCATAAAGGTGCGACAGGGGCCAGATGAGCGCAGGTAGCCCGTGACGCGAATGCTTCATTGACATAACTGGACAGTAGACAAGAAGCGTCACTGTGCACGCCGATCCAGGTTGGGGCATCGGGAGTGCGCGGTATGCGGGGTAGATGGATGAGAGAATGACAGACCTGAGGATGGTTGGCGATCCAAGTCTCAAGGGAAGCGCGTCTACGGACGAGAGGACGGGCAACTCGCTAGTCACTGTCCAGCTACTAGAAAGTGATGCAGAAGTCCAGGCCTACCTGACGCGGGGAAACGAGCAGATGGATCTTCTCGGCTACACCGAGCATGGTCAACGTCATGCCCGTCTGGTGGGCAACATTGCGCAGAATGTGCTGCTGCGGCTGGGTTTCCCCCAGCGAAGGACGGAACTGGCGGAAATCGCGGGCTACCTCCACGACATCGGCAATGTCATCTACAGGGATGAGCATGATTGGGCTGGTGCTCTCATCGCCCGAGATGTCCTGCTCCGCTTGGGCGCTGATTTCGAAGAGATCGC
>CAYGQI010000044.1:5601-11134 GCA_964351925.1 uncultured Anaerolineales bacterium
ATCAACGGGAACAGCGTGTTCTGAGCTGCTGAAGACACTGGCATAGGAGACAGGGTAGTGCTGAGGAGTCATACTTGTGGGGAATTGCGGGCCAAGAACGTCGGCGAGGAGGTGACACTCGCGGGCTGGGTGAATCGACGCCGTGACCACGGCGGTTTGATCTTCCTCGATCTGAGGGACCGCTGGGGCGTGGTCCAGGTGGTTTTCGACCCGTCGCTGTCGGAGCAAGCGCACCAGGCTGCGTCTCAAGTTCGTGGTGAGTACGTGCTCAGGATATGGGGAAAGGTCAGGCCTCGCCCCGCCGGGCAGGAGAACCCTGAGATGGGTACGGGCGAGATAGAGGTCGTGGCCGAGACCGTTGACGTGCTAAACGAAGCACGTACACCACCGTTCCCCGTCAGTGAGGGTTCGTCAGCCGACGAGACACTCAGACTGCGCTACAGGTATCTGGATCTGCGCCGGCCGGAAATGCAGAGCAAGTTGATGCTCAGGCATCGTGTGGTGAGCTTCATCCGCCGCTTTCTTGATGAGAGGGGCTTCGTGGAGGTGGAGACTCCCATCCTCATAAAGAGCACTCCGGAGGGCGCGCGAGATTACCTCGTGCCGAGCAGGATACACGCTGGGCGTTTCTACGCCTTGCCTCAGTCTCCCCAGCAGCTTAAGCAGTTGCTGATGGTGGCGGGCATGGACCGGTACTATCAGATTGCCCGCTGCTTCCGTGATGAGGATCAGCGCGCTGACCGACAGCCGGAGTTCACCCAGTTGGATCTCGAGATGTCCTTCGTAGAGCAGGACGATATCCTGCAAGTGACCGAGGACTTGTTCACCGCCCTGGTGCAAGAGGTCTCAACCAAGCGGCTTCTCTTCAAGCCTTTCCCGCGTCTGAGTTACCAGGAGGCCATGGACAAGTACGGCAGCGACAAGCCGGACATGCGCTTCGAGATGCTGCTGACGGATCTATCCGATCTGGTGGGGGCCAGTGGCTTCCGCATCTTCTCCTCCACTGTCGCTGAGGGAGGCCAGGTGAAGGGCATCAGGGTTCCCGGAGGCGCGGACTATACTCGCAAGCAGCTCGATGAATTGGGTGAGTTCGTGCAGCGTCACGGGGCGCAGGGACTGGTCTCCGTGGCCTTGACGCCAGAAGGGGTTCGCTCCAGCGTGAGCAAGCATCTCTCTTCGGAGACGGTGGGTGCCATCACGGAGAGAATGGGTGCAACAACGGGCGATCTCCTCCTCATCGTCGCAGGTCAGAGCCCCGTAGTGGCCGAGGCTTTGGGGCAGCTACGGCTGGAGATGGGGGAGCGTCTGGGGTTACGTGACAAGGATACGCTGGCCTTCGTCTGGGTGGTAGACATGCCTCTCTTCGAGTGGAAGGAACAGGAGAAGCGCTGGGATGCTATGCACCACCCCTTCACCGCTCCGGCGGAAGAGGACCTACCGTTGCTGGACAGCGACCCGGGGGCGGCGCGGGCTCAGCAGTACGACGTCGTCTGCAACGATGTCGAGATCGGAGGGGGCAGCATCCGTATCCATCGTCGCGACATCCAGGAGGAGATCTTCGAGATCATGGGCCTGCCCGCGGAGCAGGTACGTTCTCAGTTCGGCCACCTGCTGGACGCATTCGAGTACGGTACGCCTCCCCACGGCGGCATAGCCCCCGGAATAGACAGGTTGGTGATGATCCTGGCGGGGGAAGAGAGTATCAGAGAGGTAATGGCCTTTCCCAAGACGAGCGCCGCCGCCGATTTGATGTTCGATGCCCCCTCGCCAGTGTCGGAGGAGCAGTTGAAGGAACTGCACCTGAAACTAGATATCGACGAGTGATGCCGGGCGTGGGACTGGGCCTGCGCTTAGGAAGACCCCGGTGGGGAGAGTCCTGACCGTCGAGGGAGCGAGGAGAATCTAGTGCCCTCAGTGCTCGGCAGAGGTGCAGTGCGGTCGCGGGTAGTGGTGACCCTGCGCCGAGGGTCGAGGCTGAGGCGGGACGATTTGGCGCAGGTCGATCGTCGCGAGTTGACCGCCGTGAGCTGCATTTGCTTCAGGTGCGGTCTGGTGGTACAATAAAGAGGTGTTTGGACATAGGATGGTGAATGGCAATGGTAGACCTAGTAGCATCTGTCGAGCAGCAGCAGCTGAAAAGCCAGGAGGAACTGCCCGAGCTGCGCCCGGGTGACCTGGTCAGAGTACACATCTTGATCTTCGAGGGCGGCAAGCGAAGAACTCAGATCTTCCAAGGTACCGTGATGTGCCTCCACAAGGGCGGGGTGAATGCCAGTTTCACAGTACGGCGTATTGCAGCCCACGGCGTCGGCGTTGAAAGGACCTTTCCGCTTCACTCGCCCCGTATCTCCAAGATAGAGGTTCTGCGACACTCGCACGTGCGCAGGGCGCAACTCTACTACCTCCGCGGTCGCACAGGCAAGTCCGCCAGGCTGAGAGAGAAGCGCTTCGAGGACAAGCCCGCAAGCTAGGTCGTTTCTGGCTGGTGTGCTCGCCTCGCGACCATGGGAATCGCCCATCTGCTGACCCCGCAGGCTTTCGTTGTGTTGAGCTGCGGGGCTGTTGTTGTATGGTGAGAACCCTCTATGGAGAGCGGACCGACCCTCGACCGAGAACTAGCTCTCCGCAGACAAGGGTACCATGCCATCGCCGGTCTCGACGAGGTAGGCCGCGGCTCGTGGGCAGGCCCGGTGGTGGCTTGTGCGACGATCCTTCCCCTGGACTCCACCACTCTGCTCGAAGACTTGGCCGGCATACGCGACTCGAAACGCCTTACAGCCAGCCGCCGCACCGAGTTTTACGACCGCATCTGTAGAATAGGGGCTGCTTTTCGTGTGGGGGTGGCCAGCGCAGCTCAAGTCGATTTTCTGGGCATCGTACCGGCCACCAGGCTGGCTATGAGCAGGGCCCTGGACCGCCTGCCTCTCCCTCCCAACTATCTCCTTGTAGACGGCTTCCCCCTGGCCTACCGCGGTCTGCCCCACGAAGGTATACCCGGAGGAGACGACCGGTGCGTTTCCATCGCGGCCGCTTCCATCGTGGCCAAGGTTGTCAGGGACGGCATGATGGTTGGCCTGGGCCAGGTCTACCCGGGATATGGCTTCGCGCAGCACAAGGGGTACGGCACACCAGGGCACCGTGTGGCTCTGTACCGTAAGGGCCCATGCCCCATCCATCGGCTCTCCTACGCCCCCGTGCGGCTGGTGGCGAGTGACGGACAGGAGCGACGTGCCAGGCGCAGCCCAGAGCAGACCGCAGCCCAGGTTGGAAGACGGGGCGAGCAGCTGGCTGCTGCGCACCTGGAGGAGCTGGGTTGGGTCATCTGCGAGATGAACTACCGCTGCGCCGCGGGCGAGATGGACATCGTAGCCCTGGATGGTGAGTGCCTGGCCTTCGTCGAGGTCCGCACTCGGCGGGGTCGCAGTCACGGCTTGCCGGTGGAGTCCATCACCCTAGCCAAGAAGAGGAAGCTGATAGAAGTAGCTGCAACGTACCTGCAGGAGCACAACTCGCTGCCCCTTGATTGGAGGATTGACGTCGTGTCTGTCTTGATGTCCAGCGGGGGCAGAGTGCAGCAGATGGAACTGCTCAAGAGCGCTGTCGAGGAGTGAAGTAATGGCAGCCATCCCCTCGCCCTTGATCGCCATCGTAGGGCCAACCGGTGTTGGCAAGACGAGGTATGCCATAGCGCTGTGCCAGCAGGTGGGGGGCGAGATAGTGTCCGCAGACTCGCGCCAGGTATTCAAGGGCCTGGACATCGGCACCGACAAGCCCACCGCCGCACAGCGGTCGATGGTCCCTCACCATCTGGTGGATATCGTTGCCCCGGACGAGCAGTTCACGTTGGCCCAATATCAGGAGAGGGCCTATGACGCGATCGAAGATGTGCTCCATGCAGGTAGGGTTCCTTTCCTGGTTGGGGGCACTGGTCTCTACGTTCGTGCGGTGCTGGAGGGCTTTGCCATCCCGCGGGTCGAGCCCAATCCTCGACTGCGACAGCGTTTGATGGAAGAGGCCGAGAGGAACGGGGCGGCTGTGCTACATGCTCGACTCGCAGAGCTGGACCCGGAGGCGGCTGACAGCATAGATGCTCGCAATGTGCGGAGGGTCATCAGGGCCTTGGAGGTGTACGAAACCACAAAGGAACGCATCTCCGTCCTGCAAGAGCGCAAAGCGCCACCGTACAGGATTCTGAAGATCGGCCTGACCATGGAACGCGGGCGACTCCACCGCCGCGTGGATGATCGCGTAGACAGTATGATCGAAAGAGGCCTGGTGGCTGAGGTGGAAGGGTTGCTGGCCAGCGGGTACAGCCACGATCTTCCTGCTATGTCTGGTCTGGGCTATCGCCAGGTCTTGATGTATTTGAGGGGGGAGCTGGGACTGGCAGAGAGTGTTCAGAGGATCAAGAGCGAGACCCATCGCTTGGTGAGGCAGCAGTACAAGTGGTTTCGGTTGGATGACGAGACCATCCACTGGTTCGATGTGTCGAGTGAGCCTCAAGAGAGGATCGAGGCGCTGATCAAGGGGTTCCTTGCGGAATCGCCGTAGTCCTCCGTGGCGATCGATGGGGATACGGAAGACACTATCGTGAAGCAAGCCGCTACGCCAAACCCGTCAAGCCTTTCTCGCGGCTATGTGACTGCTATCGCTAGCGCGGCCATCCTGTCGACCACCGCTATCTTCATCCGCCACCTCACTCAGTCCTACCGCATGCCTCCCCTGGTGTTGGCCTTCTGGCGAGACGGCTTTGTGACTCTCACTCTATTGTGTGTGCTGGGACTGTTGCAGCCCGTCCTGATACGGGTGAAGCGCCAGCACCTGTTCTATCTGATCTTGTACGGCCTCACCCTGGCCATCTTCAACGGCCTGTGGACCCTCTCGGTCTCCTTGGTCGGCGCAGCCCTCTCCACCGTTCTCGTCTACTGCTCAGCAGGGTTCACCGCGCTGTTGGGCTGGTGGCTCCTTCAAGAACGTCTGGACTGGATCAAGCTTCTGGCGGTCGCCTTTTGCCTGGGAGGCTGCTTCCTGGTATCCGGGGCCTTGGACCAGGTGGCCTGGCGTGCTGACCTGGTAGGTGTGGTGGCCGGGACGCTCTCCGGCCTGTGCTATTCCATCTACAGCCTGATGGGCCGCTCTGCATCACAGCGTGGCCTGAACCCCTGGACGACCGTACTGTACACTTTCGGCTTTGCCGCACTCTTCTTGCTGCTCTTCAACCTGCTGCCAGCGGGTCTCTTGCCTGGCTTCGATACGGGGCCGTCCAACCTCTTGTGGTTGGGCGCCTCCCTGGGCGGTTGGGCCATTCTATTCCTGCTGGCGGCTGGACCCACCGTGGCTGGCTTCGGCCTGTACAACGTGAGCCTGGGCTACCTACCCTCCAGTGTCGCCAATCTGATCCTTACCGTGGAGCCAGTCTTCACCGCAGCGCTCGCCTATGTGCTGCTGGGCGAGCGCCTAGGTGGCATGCAGCTGGGCGGCAGCCTGATGATCCTTGGCGGAGTTGTATTCCTGAGAATCCATGAGGGTCGGC
>CAYGQI010000045.1:0-4297 GCA_964351925.1 uncultured Anaerolineales bacterium
GGAGTCCTCTGGGTGGGGGAGGGAGAGGTTGGCGATGAGGAACCTGACGTGACGATAGTGCCCCAGTTCATCAGAGCCTTCAAAGATGGGCGTGATCACGCTGTACATGGAGCCCAAGACGAAGTGGGCCGATAGGATGGCGACTACCACCCAACGCCAATCGTCTCGTAGCCAAGAGGCCAATCTGGGCGCTTTCATCTGGTACACAAGGCGAAGCCCGCGTTGACCAGGCGATGACCAGGCTTCACAAGCGGAATCCTCATCCAGATCCACGGCACTCGAGGGGAGGACACTGTGCCGATCACACCCGTGCCGGAGAACTGCTCAGCGCTGCTTCCGGACATCCAAAGCATACTGCAGAGCGAAAGCGGCCGCGACGCCGGCTGCCAGGCCCAGGGCAGCGCCGAGGATGACGTTCAGTTTGGTGTCCGGTCCCACCAGCGTGGCCGCGGCTGCTCTGCTCAGTACCTGGGTATTGGTTCGGAAGAACGTGCTCTCCTCTACTTCGTAGTCGAGGGCCTTGTAGGCGCTTTCGGCCATGTACCGTTCACGCTCCAGGCGCTCGAGCTCCAGAAGGTCCTGGGCGACTGACTCCTGGAGGGCCTTCACATCAGCTTCCAGTTGGCCGATTACGCCGGAGACGTTCTCCTCCTCGTCCTGAAGCAGCCGAATGACCCCAGCGAGGGACTCCTGGTCCCTAACCAGCTGGATCGACAGCTGGCCGCGTTCGGAGATGACCCGGCTATCCAGCAGTTGTAGTGGCAAGTCTTCGATGCTTCCCCCGGTGTCGTGAGCCAGCTGGGCGCTCTCCAGCAGTAGACCCAGGTTGTCCAGTGCCTGCCGGTGTTCAGCGAGCAGTTCGACCTTCTTCTCCAGTTGCACACCGCTCGCACCGAGCATGGAGAAGCCCTGCTCACCCCCTGGTGATTCAACCAGCACCAAGCCCGTCTCCTGCCTGAACGCGGTCAGCGCCTCTTCTGCGGAGTCCAGGTTCTGCCTGATGGTGTCCAACTGGGAACTCCAGGACAGCTGGAAACTGCGTGCCTCCTCTATGTATTGCTCCGCCCACGTGTTGGCGATCAGGGTGGCCTTCTGGGGATCGTGGGCTTCGACTCTGATGCGGAATAGGGAGGGATTGTCCTTGTCTTCGCGCACGGTCACCATGGACGTCAAGACCCCGGGCGTCTTCTCCCTCGCCGACAGGTTGGGCCCAATAACCTCGATGACCCGGCTCTCCACGGCCGCGGTGCGGGCCAGGGTCGGGTAGAGCTTGACTGTGTCCTTATCAGTTGACGAGAGTCGCGGAGTTTCCCAGTATTCGAAAGACTGTTCGGTGAGAGTAACGGTGGCCTCGTACGTGGGTTCCTGGATGAAGCTGACAACGGCTGCTGCCAGCGTGGCCACGATAAAGACCACAACCACGGCCTTCCATTGCCTCAAGACCACGTCGAGGTAGTACTGCACATTCAGATCTAACTCCATGGCTGTTGCCTCTCCGGATGGTGTCCAGGCGCTCTGAACTGATCACCTGTCGCGAGAACACCTGTAATCGCCCGCATTATACGCCTTCTGGTAGCAAACGACCACCCACGGCGGCTGGATGGCTCTTGCACCTTTCAAGAGCTATAATCACCGAGGGTTCCGAGGCAGCGGGGAATACTCTCCTGTCGCAAGCTGTTGACCTTGCTGGCGAAGGTGCGGTATAATCGGCGCGAGAAGGCGCGGGGGGATTGGAGATGGACTCAACCAGCCGATGGGGTGCGATTGCCAGGGCTATCAGAGGTAGAGGGCGGGAGATCGCCCTGGTCGTGGTCCTCCTCTTGATCAACTACCTCATCTTCAGCCGTCTAGTCATGATCGTGTCTGGAGGTCGCCAGGCGACCGCCACGCCCACCAGGACTGCCAAACCCACTTTCACTCCGTTCGATGTGGTCGTGGCCACGCCCACCTTGCCACCGGAGCCCACGCCTACCGAGGAATCATCGCCCGTTGCCTCGCCCACACTCGGCATCCACGTGGTACAAGCCGGTGAGACGTTGAGCGGGATCGCGCGTCTTTATGGCACGACCGTGGATGCCATCGTGGAGGCCAACGACCTGGGCAGCGCTGAGGCCATCATAACAGAGGGACAGGAATTGGTCATCCCTTCCGCACCGCCTCCCGCGCCTACCGTAGAAGGTACCGCGGCGCCGGCAGCCTCACCATCGTCCTCTGTGGGTCAGAGAATCCACGTGGTGCAGCAGGGTGAGACCCTGAGCGAGATAGCTCGGATGTATGGCGTCACCATGGACGAACTGGCTCAGGCCAACGGGCTGGACAACCCGAATGCGATAAGCGTGGGGCAGGCGCTGGTGATCCCGTGACCGTACGGCGGCGGTGAGGCCGTCAAGGCAAGAAAGGGGTGAGGGATGAAGCTGAGACATGCGCTCATCATGGGGATTCTGGTTTTCCTCAATGGGTTCGTCTTCACGGTCTTGCTCCTCATGCTGTCGCGAGAGCTGGCTCATCCCGCCGCCACGCCCACAACGGCGGTTACCGTGGGACCGACGTTTCAACCCACCTTCACCTCGACGCCTGTTGGTCCCACACCCACGTCCACTCTGGCGCCCACGGCCACCAGTGTGCCTGAGGCGACAGCGACCAACACCATGGTGATCGGTCCGCCAACGGCGACTCACACCGGCACCCCGATCCCGCCGACCGCAACCACCGCTCCGGCCACGCCAACCTACACTCCCGGGGGCCCGACTGCTACCAGCCCACCCCCCACAGCGACGCCCACCACACCGCCGTCGTCGCCGACTTCTCAGCCTTCGGCCACGCCCACGACTCTATTCTCCTATGAGTTCAAGTACGCGGGAGGGATGCAGAGCGCCCCCCAATGCGGGACGGTGTACATGAAGGGCAAGATCACTGGGGTAGGGGGCGAGCCAGTCAACGGGCGGACGGTGCGTCTGAGGTTTGCTGGCAACGAGGCCTACAAAGTGAGTGGGGAGGGGGAGAACCCAGGGGAGTGGGGCTTTTCGCCTCTGGCGCCGGAGAACATCCATTCGCCCTTCACCTTTCTCATAGACATAGTCAGCAGCCAGGCGAACCCTACGCCGCAGTCGGACACTGTAACGATCAACTTCACGGACTGCAGTGTGGCGGGGCAGTTTACGGATATCGTTTTCCGGTACGCCAAATAGCGGAGCCGGAGAGACGGCTGGCGGCTCGCCGGGCGCCGAGCCTGGGCTACACAGACCCGACCTCGTCAGGTGATGATGGGGATAGCTTGCCCGCAGTCCGGGCATGAGCGGTGGCGAAGCCTGTTCTGCACCAGCGTCAGGCCATACCTCTCGATGAGCAGCTGGCTGCATCGAGGACAGTAGGTATTCTCCAGCCGGTGACCTGCCACGTTGCCCAGATAGACGAAGTCGAGGCCCTCCTCTTTGCCGATCTGCCATGCCCTTTCCAGCGCGCTCAGGGGGATGGGCGGGGCGTGGAAGCGGTAGGCTGGGTAGTAGCCGGTGACGTGCCAGGGGATCTCGGGGCCCAGGTCGTGGCGGATCCTGGCGGCAACTGTGCGTAACGTATCTTCACGGTGATTGACACTGGGGATGACCAGAGTGGTGAGCTCCAGGTGCACTCCTCGCTCCTTCGCATGACGGCAGTTTCGCCACACCTTCTCCACATCGATTCCTCCGCAGTGCTTTCGGACCGCTTCCGCGCCTCCTTTGATGTCCACGTTCATGGCGTCTAGCCCCGCTGTGGCCAACAAGTCCAGCGCCTCGCTGGTCATGTAGCCGTTGGTGACGTAGGTGTTGTAGAGCCCTTCCTCCCTGGCCAGCTGGAACACGTCGAGGGACCATTCCAGCGACAGTGTGGGTTCGTTGAGGCTGATGGACGTCCCCTGACATCCAGAGGCGATGGCCGTGTCCACGAACTCGCGAGGCGACATGTAGCGGCCTTTTCGCGGAGGCGATTTGCTGATATCCCAGTTCTGACACCAGGGGCAACCGAAGTTGCAGCCCCAGCTTCCTGCGGTGAGCGCCACGCTCCCAGGATAGAAATGGTGGAGCGGCTTCTTCTCTATGGGATTGGCGGAGAGGGAGGAGACGTGGCCATAGGTGAGGGTCACGAGCTTGCCATCGACGTTGGACCGGGTGCGGCACCAGCCTGAGGCACCTGTGCCCAGCAAGCAGCGTCGCTCGCAGGTCAGGCAGCGCACTTTGTCGCCTGACCGCTCCTGAAGGAGCGAGTCATGGACAGACGCGTCTGTCATCCGCGCTGGAGGATGAGTGCCGTGGACTTGCAG
>CAYGQI010000045.1:4397-8689 GCA_964351925.1 uncultured Anaerolineales bacterium
CCCTCCGTGCTGGTGATGACGACGGTGACGTTGACGCTCTCGGGGGTTGGCGTATAGGTGGGTATGGGCCGCTGGGTGGGTGTGGGAGGCAGCGTGGCTGTGGGCGTGGCGGTGCTCTGGGGCGACGCCACACTGGTGGGCATGGGAGTCGGGCTGGCGGTGAACGTGGGTGGCAGCTCCAGGGCTGTCTCCGTCACCAGACGGGAGCGGAGGATGAAGCTGCCGATGCCCAAGCAGTACAGCAGTAGAGCCACCATGGTGAGGACCGTGAGCGCGCTGTACAGTCTCTTCTGCGGGACGGTTAGCTGATCATATCGGCGCAAGAGACCTCTCATGAAAACATCCAGGGATAGATGAAAGAAAGGGCTGATACTCTCGTCGGCATCCTCACCTGACTACCCTGTTTCCGTGGCCGCGGGCGTCCCGGTGGTGATAGGGGTGGAAGTCTGTGTGGACGTGGGGGTAAAGGTGGCCGTCCCGGTAGGGGTGTGGGTGGCGGTCGCGGTAGGCGTGTCGGTCGGTGTGCCTGTGGCCGTCTCGGTGGCGGTGGGCGTGAAGGTGGCGGTTTCGGTGGGTGTGTCTGTGGGGGTGGGGGTGGCAGTTTCTGTGGGCGTAGCTGTGCCGGTGGCCGTCGGTGTGAGGCTGGGGGTGGCTGTGCCTGTGGGCGTGTAGGTCGCCGTGGATGTCGGTGTATGAGTTGTTGTCTCGGTGGGTGTGGGCGTGAACCTGGGAGGGGCCATGGCTAAGGCGATGAAGCCCAACACATAGCAGGGCACGGTCATGCAGATAATGGTGAACAGGAAACCGTAGACCAGCTTCTTTCGCTCAGAAAGGTTGCCGTACCAGTCGCTCACTCTGCGCTTGAGACCCCAGTCTTGGGAACTTTATGGGCGTCCGATCCTCCATCGCCGCCACCCGCATGCGTGGAGAACCGTGGGCCTGCCGGGACTCAGGGATGCCTAGATACTGTAGCCCAAGTTGCCAACTTGTGCCACCTGTTGGCCCACGCCGGCGAAGGCACCAGGCCGGGGCGCGCGGGGCTGCGCCGTGGGCGACTCCCTCAGGCAATGGCGATGGAGTCTTTCACCTCGTGATAGAGGCTGGCGAAGGCCTCGTTATAGTAGATCTCGGTGTCGCGCGGGCGAGGTAGATCTACCTCGAAGGTAGCTCGGATGTGGCCGGGCCGCGGGCTCATGATTAGCACCCTATCAGATAGGAAGATGGCCTCCTGGATAGTGTGGGTCACCATCAAGATGGTCTTACCCGTGGCCCGCCAGATGCGCAGTAGCTCCACATTCATCTGGTTGCGGGTGATAGCATCAAGGGAACCGAAGGGCTCGTCCATCAGCAGGATGGACGGCTCGTGTATCAACGCCCTGGCGATGGCTACCCGCTGCTGCATACCGCCGGACAACTCGTGAGGGTATAGCCGCTCGAAGCCCAGCAGCCCCACCAGATCAAGCAACTCCATGGCCCGCTGCTGGTGCCCCTGGCCGTCCCTGCCCTGCACCTCCAGAGGTAGTGTGACGTTCTTGATGACCGTCCGCCACGGCATCAACGTTGGGTCCTGGAAGACGAATCCAATCTCCGGGCGAGGCTGGGTCAGGATCTGGCCGTCTATGCGCACCACCCCTTGGTCTGCCGGTAGCAAGCCTCCCAGGATGTGCAGGAGCGTCGTCTTGCCACAGCCCGAAGGACCCACCAGGCTGACGAACTCTCCGTCTGAGATGGCCAGCGAGACGTCTCTGAGGGCCTTCACTTCTCCCTCTCTGCTGGGAAAGGCTTTGTATATGTTTTCGGCGAAAAGAATCGGATGGTTCACTAGGGCCTAAGGTACCACTATGAAGTCATTGGTGAACATCTGGTCTGGATCTGTCTGGGTCTCGGCCAGGCCAGCCTCGAGCATGAACTCCTGCGACATCTCCCAGGCGGAGGGATCCGAATAGCCCAGCTTGTCGCTCTGCCAGAACTTGATGGACTCCTGTAGAACAGCCAACTGCGTGTCCCGGTTCTCGCCCCCAGCCTCGGGCACGTACTCCAGGCAGATCTCGAAGGCCTCCTCCGGATGTTCTATGGTGTAGCGCAGGCCACGCAGGACCGCTCGGACCAGACCTGCGACCAGTTGGGGTTGCTCCGCTATGGTCTTGTCGTTGGTGATGATGCCATTGGATACCAGGTTCATGTAGTCAGCCACGTAGATGATGTGCGGTTCGTATCCAGCCTGGCGGAGTTGCACCGGCTCGTTGGCGGCGTAGACGACCGCCGCGTCCACCTGGTTTTCGGTGAGGCTCGCCACCTGTGTGTAGCCGATGGACTCGAGCTCGATGTCTCCTTCATCGATCCCCGCGGCGTCCAGGAGGGCCAGCCAGCCAATGTAACTGGCGCCCCACAGGCCTGGGATGCCCACGGAGCGTCCGATGAGATCCTCTGGATTCTCCAAAGGCACGTCTTCCAGCGAGACGACGGCCACGGGGAATCTCTGGAAGTAGGTCATGACGTAGACGACGGGAAGGCCTTGCCCCCGTGCGAGGATGACCTGGTCGCCGCTGGCCACGGCGAAGTGCAGGGCGTCGGTGCCGACCAGGTTGAGCAGGTCCGTCTCCATTCCATAGTCGAATTCGATCTCAAGGTTCTCGTCGGCAAAGTACCCCTGGTTCACCGCCACGTAGAAGGGTGCGAACTGCACGTTGGGGATGAACCCCATAGCCAGCGTTACCTTCGTTGGCGGTGCAGGCGGCGCGGGAGTAGGACTCGCACCTCCGCTGCAGCCGCTCAACGCTATGAGAGACAGTGTGAGAATGGCCAGGAACAGTTTCTTCAACTTCATGATCTCTCCTTTTCTACTACTTGATTCGTCGCCACGACAGTAGCCTGCTTTCCAGCAGGACAACACAGCCGTAGAGACTCAGGGCGATGATGACCAAAACGAAGAGGGCTACGAACATCATGGGTGTGTCGAAGAGGCCCCTGGAGAGGTTCACCAGGAACCCAAGACCTTCATCTGCCGCCACGAACTCGCCTACCACAGCCCCGATCACGGACAGAGTGACGCCGATCTTGAGGCCGCCGAGAAGCACCGGTAGCGCCGCGGGTATCTCCAACATGGTGAACATCTGTCGGCGGGTGGCTCCGTAGGAACGCATCAGGTCTACCAGGTTCTCGTCCACCGAACGGAGGCCCACAATGGTGTTGATGAGCACGGGGAAGAAGACGGTCAGTGCGCAGACGATGACCTTAGACAAGGTGCCAAACCCAAACCAGATGACCAGGAGGGGGGCCAGTGCCACGATGGGCATGGATTGGGAGGCAACGATGTAGGGAGACAACAGCCGCTCCAATGATTTGGACTTGGCGAAGATGTATCCCAGACAGGTAGCCACGGAGAGCCCGAGGGCCAGCCCCAGCAAGACCTCCCTCAACGTGGCCCGGGCATGGTGTAGAAGAGTACCATCGCTGACCGCCACCACGAACTTGCGGAATACTATGGCAGGTGCTGGCAGGATGAACGTGGGGTATGAACCGACGGTGACCAGGAGCTGCCACAGACACAGGAAGGCCAGCAAGGCCGGGGGCGCCAGCAGGTAAGCACGGTACTTGTCTGGAATCTGGCTTAGGCTGCTCCTCAGCGATTGGGAGAAGCCTGAAAGGACTCCAACCGGCGCAAGCGAACCTGACATCTCTCGAGCTGCCCTCATGATGCTCGCTCTCACATGCAAACAAAAGTCCCGAAGGGACAACCTTCGGGACACGCTCTCGAACTCTCAGGGGGAGACGCGACTCTCCCACTGCTGCTCTTGACCTTCTCCCATCCGGACTATACCGTCGGCTCTGGCCTCTCACCAGATCTACGTTGTCGCTCGCGGGCTCGGCACCACAAAGAGGCGCCACACCGCCGATCGGGAATTGGCCTTCTACGAAGGCCTCACCCTGCCCCGAAGGTTCTCGATATTCACCTTGTGAAGCTTCCAGTTCACATTATACGCTAGAGTCAACCGATTGTCAAGCAGCTGGGCCTACCGCAAATACAGGCCCGTCCCGGCAAACGAGCAGACCGCTCCGCTGGCAAGAGCCGCAGACCCCCATCCCACACCGCATGTAGGCCTCTTTGCTCAATTGTCCGGGGATGCCTTGCCGCTGGCATAACTCCTCGATCTTGTCCAGCATCCCCTCTGGTCCACACCCATACACCACGTCGAAGGCTTCCTCGGTGAGCAGCCGCTCCGCGATATCGGTGCACAGGCCACCCTCGCCTGCGGAGCAGTCCTCGGTCACCAGCACGACCTCACAGCCTG
>CAYGQI010000045.1:8789-11120 GCA_964351925.1 uncultured Anaerolineales bacterium
AGACTGAAGGGCTTCTCGTCGACCCCAGGCAACCAGACCATGACGAACTGTCCTGGATGGGCCGACAGCTGACCATCCAGGGTGAAGGTCTTCACATGGTCCGTCTGCTGGGCAGTCTCAGCTATGCGCATCGCCTGGTGAAGCATGTGTGTGCGACGAGGCCCCCGTTCTGGATCGCTGCTTGAGTGCCTGGCTCTCGCAGATTATAGTCCACCTGGTTCAGCATGGGTAGAGACAGAATCTGACGACGCACGGGCGGATGAACTGTCCGCTCAGTGGTCTGGGCGATGGTCGGACGCCATCCGAACCTCGTTTTGTGCAGTACATGGCCTGATAATCGAAATCAGTGTCTGGCGTGGACGGTACACTGGGGAAGATGCAGCCCCCGACACATGAGAAGAGGTGGGTCTAAGGTAGCATGGCCGGCATCATCACTTGAGGCTATGCGTGTGCAAGGCCTGCCGTATCCGCTTTCCTGGCCCTTCGTCGAGTGGACACTCGTTACTCGCACGGGTACTCCGCGACTTTGGGGACCATAATCCGTCTTGTTCGGCTCGGCGACTGGCACTATAATGCAATCGGCCTCTTCGCGATTCGGGCGGAGGCCTGACCGGTCGGTGCGCCGCGATGGTGAACCACCCGGCAGTCGGCAAACCATTGGTGTGGCCATGGACCGACGACAGGAGGTGATCGATGCGTGAAGGGCTGATCTTTCTGCTCGCTGCCCCATCAGGCGCTGGAAAGAGCACGATCGTCAAGCGTGTCATCTTCTTGTTGTCCGACCTGGAGCCGGTAATCACGTACACGACGCGCGACCGCCGCGGGGATGAAGTGGAGGAGGTGGATCATCATTTCGTGACCACGGAGGAGTTCGAGCGCATGAAATCCGCTGGTGAATTGGCGGAGTCTCAGACCATATTCGGTCACCAGTACGGTTCTTCGAGAAACCGACTGGAGTCCGCCATCGGCCAAGGGGTGGATCTGATCTCGGACTATGACGTGTTGGGCTCCGCCGCACTCGCCGATCTCTATCCGCGGAATGTGGTCACCGTTTTTGTCTGGACCCCTCCCGAGGAGTTACGGCAGCGGCTCATCGACCGCTATGGTGAGGACAGCAAAGAGATCGCGATGCGGGTCGAGCGTCAGGAAATGGAGATGAAACGCGCCCCCACATTCAAGTACGTAGTCAGCAACGTTGACCTGTGCGAGGCGGTCTGCAATGTGGTCAGTATCGTGCGCGCCGAGCGATGCCTCGCATCCTGCGATCTTATCCTGAGCCAGGACCAGATCCTATGAGAGAGGGACTGATCTTTCTGCTGGTTGCTCCGTCTGGGAGCGGCAAGAGCACAATCATCGATCGCGTCATCTCGGACGTGCACAACCTGGAGAGGATAGTTACCTATACGACGCGCGCCAGGCGGCCTGGTGAAGTGGAGGGGCTGGAGTACCACTTCGTGACCACGGAGGAGTTCGAACGGCTGAAGGCCGCCGGCGATCTGGCGGAGTGGCAGGCTTTCTACGGCTATCAGTACGGCTCGTCTCGGCGTCGGCTGGACATCGCCACCGCTCGAGGGCTGGATCTGATCGGGGCCTATGACGTGTTGGGCTCGCTGGAATTGACGGTCAAGTACCCGCGGAACGTGGTGACCATCTTCATTTTGCCTCCGTCGGTGGAGGAATTGCGTAGTCGGCTCGTCCGACGGTATGGCGAGCACACCGAGGAGGGCCGGGTGCGCTTGGAGCGTCTGGTGCTGGAGATGAGTCACGCCTACTCTTTCAAGTACGTGGTCAGCAACGTTGACCTCCGAGAGGCGGTAAGGGACGTGTCCGGCATCGTGCGCGCGGAACGCCTCCTGACCGCCCGCTGGCCGCAGGCGTGAGGGCAGCTGCCTGGAGCGAACGCGAGTGGGCCCCCGAGAGGGCGGAATCGGTGATACTGCTTCAAGCTGATGCCTGTGGCGCCCTATGAGTTCTTCTTCATTGACTACGAGTGGTCGGGAGAGAAGCACGAATTGCACCGGTTCGACTGGCTGTACTAGCCTGGCACCGGTTGCAGATGGGGTCGATGCCAGCGGCGGCTCCTGCGCCTAGTGGATTCAGTCGTGATTGTGGTTGTGTGCGATGGATACTGGTGAAAACCACAGATCAAGGTCAACCTCCGACCCTGGGCTTTCCCAGTCGGGCTCGCGCCCAGGAGCATTTGACATGCTCAGCCTGCTGGGGAGCCGCTATCCTCAGGTGGAGATCCCTGGCAGTGTGCTCTCATACGTTATGGAGCAGGAGTCCCACGGGCATCGGATACGCAGGGGCGATACCGCAGAGCCGCTGAAC
>CAYGQI010000046.1:0-5188 GCA_964351925.1 uncultured Anaerolineales bacterium
GTCTACCAGGGGTTCGAGCCCCGTTTTCCCCCGACATACAACAGGCTCTTCGACAAGATCACGTAGACGGCGAGTCTCGGTTCGTCAATCGGTCCTCATGATCTCGCTGACGAACGACGTACCATGGGGCAAGGGGTCGATCCCCAGCAACTCGGCGATCGTCGCCCCCAGATCAGCGAAGCTACTCCGCGTTCCCAGGTTCACTCCGGCCTTCACCGGCGCACCGCAGACCAGAAGTGGGACATACTCCCGTGAGTGATCAGTGCTGGGAGTGGTTGGATCATTGCCGTGGTCGGCCACGATGAACAGCACATCTCCGGGCTTCATAACCTGCATGATGTGGGCTAGCTGAGCATCAAAGGATTCGAGCGCCGCCGCGTACCCTTCCGGGTTGTTGCGGTGTCCGAAGAGCATATCAAACTCGATCAGGTTGGCGAGGATCATGCCTTGACCCTCCTCACGGAGGAGTTCGATAACCTTCTCCGCCGCAACCTTGTTGTCCACCGTGTGATGGCAGGCTGTAAGCCCGCGCTTGGCGAAAAGGTCGTCCACCTTGCCCACGCCGATCACCTGGTGTCCAGCCCAGACAAGACCCTCCAGGAGCGTCGGCTCCGGCGCCGCCAGGGAGAAGTCCCTACGGTCCTGAGTGCGCCTGAAACTCCCCGGCTCACCCACGAAAGGCCGCGCGATGACCCGACCCACGGCGTGCTCACCGGTCAGCATCTCCCGCGCGACCATACAGATCCGGTAGAGCTCCTCCAAGGGAATGACCTCTTCGTGCGCAGCCACCTGAAACACGCTGTCCGCCGAGGTATAGACGATGGGCGACCCAGTGCGCATATGCTCGGCGCCCAACTGGTCGATGATCACCGTGCCAGAGATGGCCTCATTTCCCAGAGTCTTCCTCCCGATGCGGCGCTCATACTCCTCGATGAGTTCTCTTGGGAAGCCATCGGGGTACGTTGGCAGTGGCCTTGGTGACACAACCCCCATTAGTTCCCAATGCCCGACCGTGCTATCCTTACCCGGCGATACCTCCGCCATGCGCCCATAGGCCCCGGCAGCGTCGCCCACCGGAGGCACACCAACGATGTCTGCGACGTTCCCGAGTCCCAGCAGGCCCAAGTTGGGCAGGGTCAGTCCCCCGACCGCGCGCGCCGTGTTGCCCACCGAATTGCTGCCCTCGTCACCGAAGTCGGCGGCATCCGGCAGAGCTCCTACACCGACGCCGTCCAGAACCATGACCGTCGCCCTATCCACGTTCCACATCTATTGGCCCCCTGGCGTACTATACATGATGTGCCATCGTCCGGCAATGGAGAGCCCTTGCCCAGCCGCGCTCGTTGTGGTATACTTCAATAAACGCCGCTTGTTGCCGGCGGGAAGCAGTGCCTTGCTCCGGCTGGCCATTGCGGCAGGCCCGGTTACTCAGGAGAGCCATGATGAAGAAGGGAAGGGTTTTCTCCGGTGCTCGTCCGACAGGGAGACAGCACATAGGTAACTACCTGGGAGCAATCCAGAACTACGTCGCTCTTCAGGAAGAGTACGAGTGCGTCTACTGCGTGGTCGATCTCCATGCCCTCACCACCCTCACCGAGACAGAGCAATTGAAGGTCAACACACAGGAGATGGTGCTGGACTGGCTTGCCGCCGGGATGGACCCAAAGGAGAGCATCATCATCGTGCAATCCCACGTGCCACAGGTCACAGAACTCCACACCATCCTGTCCATGGTCACACCCATGGGCTGGCTCACCAGATTGCCTACCTTCAAGGAGAAAGTCCGCCTACAGCCCGACAACGTCAACTATGGCCTTCTGGGATATCCAGTGCTCATGGCCGCAGACATCGCCCTTTACAAAGCAGACACCGTGCCGGTGGGAGAGGACCAGGCTCCACACCTGGAGTTTACCCGAGAGATCGTGCGACGTTTTAACTACCACTTTGGGCCCACTCTTGTCGAGCCTCAGATCAAGCTGACGCCCTTCCCGCGGGTGATGGGCCTCGATGGCGTCAACAAGATGAGCAAGTCCCTTGACAACCACATCGAATTGGCCAGCAGCCTCGAGGAAATCGAGAGCCGGGTGATGACCATGGTCACGGATCCGCAGCGAAGATACCGCACGGATCCAGGGCGCCCGGAAGTGTGTAATGTGTTCGCATTCCACGGCTTCTTCTCGAAGGAACAGGTGGAAGAGATGGAGACCCAGTGTCGCAGTGCGCAGATCGGGTGCGTGGATTGTAAGCGGACCCTGGCTCGCAACCTGGCAGCGAGTCTAGCGCCGTTCAGGCAGCGGCGCGAGGAGCTGGCCCAAGATGTGCAACTAGTGTGGGATGTCCTATCCGATGGAGCCTCCAGAGGGTCAAGGATAGCTCAGGAAACCATGGCCGAGGTCAAGCGAAACGTGGGTCTGCCCTGAGGTGCAAGAGGAAGCGAGATGGACAAGGTGCAGCAATTCACCGCACTCATGCAGTATGTCGAGGAGGATCCGGGAGTGCTCTCCCGGTACGGAGAGATCGGGAAGGCCATGCTCGAGCAGATTGAGCAGGCCTGCTTGCTCGAGGACGCCGAGGCCCTGAGCGAGAGCATCGACGGCTTCCTGGACCTCCTGATGGGCTCCGACACCATGAGGGGATTCACGCCTGTCGGATCCCAGAAATCCGTTGAGCAGTTCAACAGCGTGCGCAAAGCCACAAAATCGGTCCTGGACAAGATCCAGAAGTAGCCCCATGCGCGCGGTCCATTCACCCACCTGTGTCCTCGTGCAGGGCTGCTTGTATGAGGATAACGGCGAAGGCCAGGTCAGGAGTAGGCTTGGCGACCTGCTCGGGCTCTTGCAGGCCAACGTGACGAGCGAGAGCGAGCAGGGCCTCATCGCCCACGGAGAGATCGATGAGGACTACGAACTGTACGTCAAGTTGCTACCCGGACACGACTACTGCGTGTTGCAGGTGTGGGCTACGCCTATCGCAGATGACTTTCGCGACTCCTTCGACAGGGTACTTCATTTCGTGAACAGCTGGTTGCCCCACCCTGTGGGGGCGCATCTGCTCACGGACCTCCCCCCTCTCTTCTCCTTTAACGTTCTCGCGTGCCAAGAAACGCTGTCCGAAGATGAACTGGCCACCCTCTTTGCCGATGACCCCGAGTTGGTGAGCAGCATGGTCCACTCCGGCAGGGCGTTGTTGGCCGCTGGCCACAAGCCACCGCGCCACCTTTACGTTGTGACCCCGGTTCAGGCCATGCTACCCAACGAACTGCTGTCCACAGTCATTGATGATGTCTCTCGCATGGAGATGTACTTCAACAAGATCATGTCCTTCTACGACGTGTATCCTGAGATCTACGCCGGGGTCAGTGCTGCGGACGAAGAGGTCATCGTACAGATGGAGGAGATCTCTGGGAGACTGAGCGATGCGGACACGACGGCGCTGGGGAACTGGCTGGCCAGGATAAGCCACAACTACGGCAATCTGTCGAACATCTCCAAGGGCCTGCGGCAGGATTCCTTCTCTTTGCACTCGAACCTGAGCAACATCAACTCCATCCTGCGCACGTGGGACGAGGAGAGGGCCTCCAGCCAAGCGCCGATATCGGAGGTGCTGCTGAACGATGCGGGAATGGTGTGCGGGGCCTACGATGGGCTGTCAGACCGGATCCAAGGCATCCAAAGCCAACTGGGGAACATGATCGCCATGGTAAGGGCGAGGATAGAGCTGGGGCAACAGGAGCAGAGCCTTCAACAGTTGTCAGACTTGGTGAAGATGCAGAAGTCGATGGATGTCCTGGAGTTTGTTTTCCTGGCCGCAGTGCTTCTGGAGATCTTCGGCTTCATCTTCGCTGGCCTGGGGGAAGTCTGGGGACGGGCGAGCACGACGGCCATGAGCTTCCACTACGTCCTCACGCACCTGGCGGAGTATCCTGCACTACTCACAGCGCTGTTCGCCCCTGCGGTCCTCGTCCTCTCGTACGTCATCGTGAGACTGGCCGGCAGACTTATTCACTGAGTACGAGCCTGGGCCACAGCGTCTGTCACTCTGCACCGCGGCTGGTATCCGCTCTCGCCAAACCCCCGAATGGGCCTAGACCGAGCCCTCGAATTCGCTCCTGATTTCGTCGCCGAAGGCCTTCGCCGCGTCGCTGCCCTTCTCGAGCAAGCCACGCGCCTCGTCCACCTCCACAAGTCTGACGATGAGTCGCCTCTCACCGTCTTCCTCATCGATCTGGGCGACGATAGGCACCTTTCGGGTGAACAGGTAGATGCCAGCCACAATCCCGCCCAGGCCAGCCACCGGCACCAGCAAGCCAGCAAGCCAGCCCAGAACGAAGGAACGTGGCACCGCCATCAGGTCATCCAAAGACCTCGCCAAACCCGCAGGAGATCCTCTCCTCCGTCTGCGGCCACCCGCCATGGTACTAGCCCTCCTCGTGGTACGGCCCCGCGGCCTCCAGCCCAGTGCCCAGGCGCCTGCCTGTCTCCTTTTCCACCTGCTCTCTGACAAGGGTGACTATCTCCTGAGGAGTGACCAGGCCCAGGACGGGTTTCCCATCCTCCCCGACCTCCACGGAAGGCAGCTTCCCTGTCAGCAGATAGAGGAGTACATTGCCAGCGACCACAACGAACCCCGCCAGACCTAGAACGAAACCTATTCCAAACGCCAGCCTCTTCAATGCAGACATCCCGGCCTCCCCCCTTCACAAGCTCATGGGCCGCCCGACGGGGTACGCACGCCTCGATGGAATCAGACGTCCTCGTCTTGTTCAGTCTCATCGGGATCGACAGCTGTGCTCTCATCCGGCGTGAGCTCCGCTGCGTCGGAGTCCGCCTCCGTGGCCACCCCCACAGGCTCTTCGGGCCGATCGGACTCCTCGGCCTGTCCTTCGGACACGCCGGTGTCGTTCAAGGCTTCCCCTTCTTCGGCTTCCGACTTGGACTCAGCTTCCGCTTCCTCCTCCGCCAGGACTTCGGCCTCTGGCGCGGTAGGTATCACGCTCTCGACATCCACCGGCAGCTCTTCGTCCTGCTCAGCTTCGGGTTCGAGCTCAAACCCCTCCCAGTCACTGGCTGCCTCCTCCACCTCCGGCTCTTCCTGGCTGGGTGCCTGCTCCAACTCGGGTTCCAGGCCCTGATCCTCGGCCTCGACTGCCACCTCCGCAATCACGACCTCGGCCGCGGCTTCGGGAGAG
>CAYGQI010000046.1:5288-11061 GCA_964351925.1 uncultured Anaerolineales bacterium
CCTCGCCCTCGACCTCCTCGCGACTCGGCGCCTGCTTGAGGCTGAGGCCCATCCGCTGGCGATCACCGTCCATGCTCAGTATCTTGACATACAACTCCTCGCCTTCCCTCACCAGATCGCGAGGTGCGAAGTCACCGTCAGACAGCTCGGTGACATGAATGAGGCCTTCTATCCCGTCCTCAATGCGAGCGAAAGCACCGAAGTCAACGATATTGGTGATGGTACCCTTGACGATCTGTCCGACCTCATACTTCTCCTCGGCCACGTGCCAGGGATCCGGCTGCAGACGCTTGAGGCTAAGGCCAATCCTCTTCCTGTCACGATCGACCCGCAGCACGTACACCTCGACCTCTTCCCCGACCTTGAGCACGTCCCGAGCATGCTTGACGCGCTGCCACGACAACTCAGAGATGTGGATCAGGCCGTCGGCGCCTCCGAGGTCCACGAAAGCGCCGAACTCACAGAGATTCCTCACCTTGCCAGAACGAATATCCCCCTCCTGGAGTTGCTCCAGGAGCTCATCCTTCCGTTGATCACGCCACTCGCGCGAAGCCGCACGCTCGGACAGAATCAGCCGGCGCCTCTCGCGATCTACCTCTATGACCTTGAGCAAGAGCTGCTGCCCTTCCATCTTGGACAGCATCCCCAGTCGCTCCTCGTGACCGCTCCTCCTGCTCAGTCCGCCGAGCTGCGACGCCGGCACAAAACCCCTTATCTGACCAAAGTAGACCAGGAGTCCGCCCTTGTTGTGCCCCGCAACCGTGCCCTCGAATACCTCGCCCTCCTCTAAGAGCTTCTCCGCCCTGCGCCAGTCCTCCATCGCACGGGCCATGTTGAGCGACACAATGACGTCTCCGTCTGCGCTCTCTGGCCTCAGTACGTAGACCGGCACCTTGTCGCCCACCTTTATCTCTGCCAGGGCGTCCTCACCCATTCTCTCCAGGTCACCCTTGGGCACGACACCCTCAGTCTTGCCGCCGATGTCAACGATTATCTCGTCGTCATCAATCCTGAGCACCTCGGCGTACCTGATATCGCCTCGCTTCGGCCGTTTATAGTCGTACTCATCACTGAGGAATTTCCACATGGGCGACACGCTAGCTTCGTCGTTGTTGGATTCCTCTTCGCCCACCATCCTATCTACCATGGCAAATCCAGATATCCCCCTTCAGCTTTGGCTTCCACATGTCTGGGGAACTGCAGCCCGCCACTACGGCTGCCTGCGGCGCCCCAATCAGCGGCCGCACTCCAAGGCCCGAACCCCACTGGCCATGAGCCTTACTGGGTTGCAGCCAACTCCGGTTCAGCAACTACCCCCTCTTCTTCCTCATCGAACTCCAGTTCAGCAACTGCCCCCTCTTCTTCCTCCTCAAACTCCGCTTCTACCTCCTTCCCCGTCTCCTCCGACTGAAATCCGGTTCCCGCGGGGATGAGCTTGCCAATGATCACGTTCTCCTTCAATCCCCGCAGTTCGTCGCGCCTGCCTTCTATGGCTGCCTGAGCCAGCACGTTTATGGTGTGCTGGAAGGATGAGGCCGACAAGAAACTCTCCGTGCTGAGCGCCGCCTTTGTGATACCAAGAAGCACCTGGCGCGCGGTCGCCGGCCGGCCGCCACCCTCCGTGACTCGTCCATTGGCCTCCTCGAATGCCAGACGATCCACGGTTTCGCCCAGCATGAAATCGGTATCCCCTGTCGAGGTTATGGAAACCTTGCTGAGCATCTGTCGCACGATCATCTCGATGTGCTTGTCGTTGATCGTAACACCCTGCGACCGGTACACCCGTTGTATCTCCTCCAAGAGGTAGATCTGCACCGCCTCTCGACCCTGAATGCGGAGTACCTCGTGCGGGTTCAAGGGCCCCTCCGTTAATTGTTCGCCGGCGCCCACCTCCTGGAGGTTCCTAACATGCAACCGAGCATTGGAGGCAACTTCGTATTCGGTCCTTATCTGCTCCTCGCGGTAGATAGTGACCTGCTTTTCATCCTTGATCACCCTGCCTTCAGTCCCTGCGGTAATTTGGCCGAATCGGGCACTTCCTTGGGTCCCTCGCTGTGCCAGCACCGCGCCCTTCTCGATCTCGTCGCCGTCCTCAACGAGGAGTCGGTATCCTAGCGGGATCTCGTGCTCCTCGCGGAACACGTCCGTTGCCGTGAGCACGATCTTGCGCATGCCATCCTCGTGGAGTATCTGGACATTCCCGTCCATATCTGCGATGATGGCTTGTCCTTTCGGGCTCCGTGCTTCGAATAGCTCCTGCACACGCGGAAGACCATGGGTGATGTCTCTATGTTCGCCCTCAACGACGCCTCCCGTGTGGAAAGTACGCAGAGTGAGCTGGGTTCCGGGCTCTCCGATGGACTGAGCAGCGACGATGCCCACAGCCTCGCCAAGCCTGACAAGTCCTTCTCTGGCCAGGTCTCTACCGTAGCACTTCTTGCACACACCATACCGTAGCTCGCACGTCAGGGGCGATCGGACAAACGACTCTTGCACGCCGGCTTCCTCAATCTCAGCGAGATGTGCGCGGCTGATCATCTCCCCCTTCTCCACGATGACCTGACCGGTCTCAGGATGGAGGATGTCGCGCGCCGCCACCCTGCCCCAGACGCGCTCCGCGAGAGACTCGCCGATCTCCTCAGATCGCTCGACTCTGATCCATACGCCATTCTCGGTGCCGCAGTCCTCAGCGTTCACGATCGAGTCCTGGGCCACGTCCACCAAACGTCGAGTCAGATAACCTGCGTCTGCCGTCCGCAGGGCGGTATCCGCCAAGCCCTTGCGTGCTCCGTGAGTGGAGATGAAGTACTCAAGCGGTGTGAGCCCTTCTCGGAAATTGGAGCGAATGGGCAACTCGATGATGCGACCGGAGGGATCGGCCATGAGACCACGCATGCCGGCCAGCTGCCGCACGGGCTGGAATCCACCTTTGGTAGAGCCAGAAGCAGCCATGAGTCTGATGGAACCCATGGGATGCAAAGCCTCTTTCACCGCTTCTGTGACCTCGTCCATGGCCCCCGTCCATAGCTCCACCTTCTTCACGTACTGCTCATTCTCAGTGATGAGACCTCGACGATACTGGCGATCGATGTCCTCGGCCTCCGCTGACACCTCCTTGAGAATGCGCTCCTTCTCCTCCGGTATGGTGATGTCGCTCACGGCGATCGTCAATCCGGACTGGGTCGCATATCTAAAGCCCAGTTCCTTGATCTCGTCGACCATGGTCGCGGTGGCCTCAGGACCGAGCTTGTGATAGCACTCGGCGACCAACTGCCTCATTTTGCCCTTGTCCACTTCCTCATTGCGGTATCTCAGCTCCTCGGGCAAGGCGGAGTTGAAGATGGCTCGGCCCACCGTCGTATCTATGAGTCTGGTCAGTCTTCTCTTCGTGACCAGAACCTTGGCCCGCAGCTTGATCTTGGCATGCAGGTCCACCAGTCCCAGTTCATAAGCCAGAGTGACCTCATCAATGTCCGCAAAGACCTTGCCCTCCCCCTTGCACCCGTCCTCCTCAACCGTCAGGTAGTAGCAGCCCAGCACTATGTCCTTCGTAGGACTGACCGTGGGCTCGCCACTGGAGGGCAACAGCAGGTTCCGGCTCGACAGCATCAACTCCCTGGCTTCCTTCTGCGCCGCCTCCGAAAGAGGCACATGCACAGCCATCTGATCACCGTCGAAGTCGGCATTGAATGCACTGCACACCAGGGGATGTATCTGTATCGCGTTGCCTTCCACCAACACCGGTTCGAAGGCCTGGATGCCAAGCCTGTGCAGGGTAGGCGCCCGGTTGAGGAGTACGAGGTGATCCTTAACCACCTCGTCCAGAACCTCCCACACCTCGGGACGCATCTGCTCAATGATGCGCCTGGTTCCCTTCACGTTGTGCGCATAGCTATGCTCCACCAGCCTCTGCATGACAAAAGGTTTGAACAATTCCAGAGCCATGCTCTTGGGCAGTCCGCACTGGTGCAGCTTCAGGTGAGGACCAATGACTATCACAGAGCGGCCAGAGTAGTCAACGCGCTTGCCGAGGAGATTACGTCTGAACCTCCCCTGCTTTCCCTTCAGCATGTCAGAGAGAGACTTCAGCTTCCGCCTGCCTCTCGACGAGATCGCCTTACCACGGCGGCTGTTGTCTATGAGAGAATCCACGGCCTCCTGAAGCATCCGCTTCTCGTTGCGCACGATGACGTCCGGCGCTCCCAGCTCCACCAGCTTCTTGAGACGGTTGTTCCGGTTGATCACGCGCCTGTACAAGTCGTTTAAGTCGCTGGTTGCAAACCGACCCCCATCCAGCTGCACCATCGGTCGCAGGTCCGGTGGGATGACCGGTAGGATAGTCAGGATCATCCACTCGGGCCGGTTGGCGGACTTGCGCAGCGCGTCCACCACCCGCAAACGCTTCGTGGCCTTCTTGACCCGCTGCTTGGAGCGACTCTCGTTGACCTCGCGACGAAGCCGCTCGGCCATCTGATCCAGATCCAATCCCTTGCAGACTCTATAGAGAGCGTCTCCGCCCATCTCAGCACTGAAGAAGCGGCCCCACTCGGTCTCCAATTCACGATACTGGGTCTCATTCAGGAACTGCTTGATCTTGACCGCCTTGATCTCTCTTCGTTTCTGTTCGGACCCCGCCTTCAACTCTGCAATCTGTGTATCAACCTCTTGGTTGCGCTCCAGGGTCTTGCCCTCCATCTCCTGGCGCAGTTGATCGATCTCGGCTTCGATGAGCACCAGTTCGTCCCGCTGCTTCTCCCGGATCGCCCCCTCGACCTCTTCGATCTGGCCCTGCACTGCTAGATTGAGACCGGTTTGGTGCTCGCGCTTCACCGTGCTCCCGGAGGACACCAGTACTGTGGCCGACGGCCCGAACTCGATGTCCTTGCGGATGATCTTACCCATCGCCCGGCTGAGCCTGGTCTGGACGGCGCTCGCCTCCTGCATGATGCGGTCGGTCTCCTCCGCCAGCGCTTCATCATACTTGCGCTTGATGCGCTCCGCTCGAGCTTCCAGCTTCTCTATCTTGCCACCCAGCTCCGCTTCGATCTTCCCGACCTGTTCCTTCAGCGAGTTGCGCAACTCCGCCATCTCTCCGGCCAGTTTTTCGTCCAACCTTCGATAGACCTTCGAGCGCGCCTCCTCGTCAATGTCCGTGATCATGTACTGGGCGAAGTATAGCACGCGATCCAGGTCGCGTCTGGAGATATCGAGCAAGAGACCAAGGTAGCTCGGCACGCGCTGTGTGTACCACACGTGTGCCACCGGAGAAGCAAGTCGGATATGACCCATGCGCTCCCGCCTGACTCGCGAACGCGTCACCTCCACACCGCACTTCTCACAGACAATCCCCTTGTGACGGATCTTCTTGTACTTGCCACAATAGCATTGCCAGTCCTTGGTCGGACCGAAGATGGCCTCACAGAAGAGACCGTCCCGTTCTGGCCTCAGACGTCGGTAGTTGATTGTCTCCGGTTTGGTGACCTCTCCGTGTGACCAGGAGAGTATCTGCTCTGGTGAGGCAAGATTCACTCGCAGGGCTCTGAAGTCCTTTACGTCCAACGTATCCTCCTACGTTTCCCGTCCACCGATCCAGCGGACCCAACCTGCTGCCAGATGATCTCCGCTTCCCCGTGTGCCCCCCAAGAAACAAGAAGCTCGGCCACCCTACCCCCAGCCACGGTCCGGCGGAGCAACCGAGTTCTCGAAATAGCCAGCGTCACTACCTACAGTATGCCCCAGGAGCGCGAATATCTGTGCCGCCCTGGCTAGCCCA